>CADCQK010000211.1 GCA_902803575.1 Oscillospiraceae bacterium | reverse complement strand
TTGAAGTAAACTGACAGGGTATGCAGCTGCATACCCTGTTTTGGTAATTGGGAAGATTCCGGATCAAAGGAGCCGTTTTATGGGTTCTGCCATTCAAAAAGCCATACAGCTGATCCTCACGGCGGACCGGGAGCTGGTGAACATCCTCTCCACCACCGCCAGGGTCAGTCTCACCAGCTCCATTGTCGCGCTGCTGCTGGGGGTGCCGATCGGGATCTGGCTGGGCGCCTGCCGGTTTCGCGGTCGCGGCGCCCTCGTGGTGCTCAACCGGACGCTGATGGGCATGCCGCCGGTGGTCTGCGGTCTGCTGTTTTATCTGCTGTTTTCCGGGGTGGGGCCTTTCCGGCATTTGAAGCTCCTCTTCACCGTGCCGATCATGATCCTGGCCCAGGTGGTGCTGATCACCCCCATCGTCATCGGCAATATGGAGACCTACGCCGCCGAGCTGGCGCCGCCTTTAAGAGAGACGGCAAAGGGGCTCGTCTTCAGCGGCTGGAAACGGTTTTATCTTCTGGTGAATGAATGCCTCTACCCCATCATCACAGTCTATCTGCTGGCCTTCGCAAGAGCCATCGCGGAGGTGGGCGCGGTGAGCATGGTGGGCGGCGCCATTGCCTGGAAAACCAACGTGATGACCACCGCCATCATGCAGTACACCAACCGGGGCAACTTCTCCCTCGGCATCGCGCTTGGGCTGATCCTGATGGTGCTGTCGCTGCTGGTAAATATCGTGCTGAGCGTGATGCAAAGGAGGTTCCACCGATGAAAACCAACGCCTTTGCAAAGACCTACGGCGGCCGCAAGGTGCTGGATCTGCCGGCGATCACGCTGCAGTCCGGTGCGGTCACCGCCGTCATCGGCGCCAACGGCAGCGGCAAGTCCACCATGGCGAAGATCCTCGCGGGGATCGAGGCCGCAGACGAAAGCAAGTGCTCTGTGGAATCCAGCCTGGTAGGGTATCTGCCCCAGAAGCCCTTTGCCTTTCGCCTTTCTGTGGAGCAGAATCTCGCGCTGAACGGCGGAGATGAGGCAAAACGCACGGAACTGCTGGAAGCATTGGGGCTCACACCCCTCCGCCGCAGCCGGGCGAAACGGCTCTCCGGCGGTGAGACGGCGAAAATGGCTCTTGCCCGGAGTTTGCTGGGGAGCTACGACCTGCTGATCCTGGACGAGCCTACCGCCGCCATGGACATGGCCTCCACCCTTGCAGCCGAAAAGCTGATCGCAAGCTACGCCAAGGACACCGGCTGCGCGGTGCTGCTGATCACTCACAGTCTCCAGCAGGCCAGAAGAATCGCAGAAGAGGTGCTGTATCTGGAGAGCGGAAAGCTGATCGAGCAGGGCGCCGCCGAGGTGATTCTCAATACGCCAAAAGAAGAAAAAACCAGACAATTCCTTGAATTTTACGGAATCTAAAACCTGAGCCGCTTATCTTCAGCGGCTCAGGCTTTTTTTATGATTTCAGATCCAATGATTCGGGCCTCGTGGGCGGCGGAGTCCACCAGATCGTGGACCCGATTGCAATTGCCGACCAGATGCAGCCATGGAGGCGTTCCGAGGTTGGAGACCAGCGTCTGCTCCGGAATCAGACCGGTGGCCAGCAGCAGGGTATCGCAAGGGACGAACCGCTCCGCACCGGAGTCCAGCTCCCGCACCGTGACGCCGGTGAGCCGGGGTTCCCCGTGGAGCTCTGTGACCGTGGTGCGGGTCCAGAGTGGGATCGAATGGGCCTCCACGCAACTGTGATAGTTCTTCGCAAGGCCGGTGCATCTCTCCGCCTGCTCCAGGATGGCAATGACCTGCTTCCCTCTGAGGACGCAGCGTCTGGCGACGATCATGCCCAGGTCGCCGCTGCCGAGGATCAGGATCCGCTCGCCGGGGTCCCGGTCGTGGAGATTCATCATTTCCTGTGCCTGTCCCGCGGTGCAGACGCCGTCGGGCCGGGTGCCGGTGATGTTCAGGGCTCCGAGGGGCCGCTCCCGGCAGCCGGCGGCCAGGATCAGGTGGGAAAACCGCACCCGCTCCAGTCCGGCTCCGGAGGAGAGCACCGCCTCCCGCGACGGCGAGATCGACAGCACCTCCGTCTCCATGCGAAGCTCTGCGCCGGTCTTTTGTATCTGTGAAAAAAGCATGGCGGCATACTCCGGCCCGGTGAGGTCTGCGCCGAATCCGTGGTGGATGCACTGCTCCAGAATGCCGCCGGGATGACTGCGGCGGTCGGCGATCAGGATGCTCCTGCAGCCCGCCTCCCAGGCACCCAGCGCGGCAGAGAGACCGGCAGCCCCGGCGCCGATGATCAGAAGGTCAACCTTCATAGACGCCCTCCTCCCGCAGCAATTCTTCGATTATCAAACGGCAGCGGCTGCCCTGACAGCGGCCCATGGTGGCGCCCACCCGCCGCTTCACGCCATCCACCGTATTGGCTCCGGCGCGGATAGCGGCTCGGATCTCCGCCAGCGTCACATCCTCGCAGAAGCAGACCACATTTCCATATTCGGGATCTTCCGCGATCAGCCCCTGTCTGGCGGCAAAGTCCAGAGCGTGGGTCTTGGGGATCCCCTTCCGCACCGGCTGAAAGGCCGGGTTTTCTTTTGCATTGAGCGCCTCCGCCGTCTGCCGGGCCACATACAGACCCAGCTCGTCGGCGCAGGTCAGTCCCGGGGTCTTGACGCCGAGGAAGCTCCAGAACCGCTCCGCCGGCCGGTCGATGACGAAGCTCTTGATGCTGCTGCCGTCGGGCCGCTCCGGGTTGGGCCGCAGGGCGGCAAAGGTGCGGATCGTGTCATCCAGATCCACCTTGGGCAGCACCTTCCGGGTCAGCGCCCGGACGAAGTCCAGGCCATCTCGATCGGTACCGAAATCGGAGCCCGCCCGCTCCGAGGGGCCCAGCAGGAGGTTACCCTCCACCGTGGGCACTGCCGTGAGACCCTTGCCCCGCTCCGGCTCGAATTGCACGATATGCTTTGGCGCGTGGGCGGTCAGCGGATCCAGGATCAGATAATCCCCCGCCGTGATCCGCAGCCGCACCGGGCTGGGGTAGACCAGCTCCTGCACCGCGACCGACTGCAGCCCCGCGCAGTTGACGATGGCGCGGGTGAAGAAGGTCTCCCCCTCCGTCTCTACCAGATAGCCGCCCTCGGTCTCCCGGATGGCGGTCACCGGTGTGTTGGCGCAGAATTCCGCGCCATTTTGCACCGCGTTTTCCATGGCGGCAATGCCCAGCGCCCAGGGATTCACCGTGCCGGCGTTGGGTGAAAAGAGCCCCAGCGTCACTTCCGGCGTCAGCTCCGGCTCCAATTCCAGCAGTTCCGCCCGCTTCAGAAGCCGCAGCTCCGGGACGCCGCTTTCCAAACCGTTTCGGAGCTTCTTTCGCAAAACCGCCTCTCCCTGCTCGCCGCAGGCCACCATCAGGGAGCCGCAGCGGGAAAAGGGCACGTCCAAATCCGCGCAGAGCATGCCAAAGGCCCGGTTCGCGCGAAGGGTCAGTTCCGCCTTCAGCGTACCGGGCTTATGATCGTAGCCGGGATAGACCACGGCGGTGTTGGCGCGGGAAATGCCGGTGCAGACGTCCTCCCGCGCCTCCAAAAGCGCCACAGTCAGATCCCATCGGCAGAGGTTCCGGGCCGTGAAGCAACCCAGCAGGCCCCCGCCGATGACGATGACATCCAGTCGTTTCATAACTCCATCCAGGGGATCTCCTCCCCGGGGCGGTCCAGCGTATGGCCGCCCATGGCCATGAGCCGCTCCCGGAAGGCGTCGCTCTGGAGCGTCCGGATCAGCTGCCGCACCATGGGGGTCTCCCAGGCGGAATCCGGGATCAGGAGATCGTATTCCTCAATGCAGATCGGAAGGAAGTCCAGATCATACAGCTGCGCCGCCGAGTAGATGCCGAGGCCCGCGTCGGCGCTGTCCGAGGCGATCTGCACCGCCACGGAGGTGTGGGTCAGCTCCTCCCGGTCATAGCCGTAGACCGCAGCCGGATCCACCCCCTCGGTCTTGCAGAGGTAGTCCATCAGGATCCGGGTGCCGGAGCCCTTTTGCCGGTTTACATAACGCACGCTGGGCTTGGCAACATCCGAGAAGCCGGTGATGCCGAGGGGGTTGCCCTTCTGCACCATCAGTCCCTGCTGGCGGCCGACACAGCGGATCAGATGCACACCGCCCTCCGGGAAGTGCTTTTTCAAAAAGGAAATGTTGTAGGCGCCGGATTCGGTATCCAGCAGGTGGATGCCGGCGGCGTGGGCTTCTCCCCTTCTGACGGCCATGATGCCTCCCATGGAGCCCACGTGGGAGGAGCTCATGAAGAGGTTCGGATCATCGGAATGCAGCAGGTCGCCCAGCTCATCCAGCAGCGGGTCGTGACTGCCGATGACCACCAGGGTCTGCCGCAGCCGCTCTGAGTCGTGCAGCAGCGTGACTTCCACCTCCTGCCCGGCTTCGAAGCCCTCGGTGCCCTGGGGCACGGTGAGGATGCCGTCGGCCTTCATGAAGCTGGTGACGACGCCGCTGCCTCTGGCGAGGGGCGACGCGGTGAGTCTGCCGCCCACCTCACCCATGCGGACGCGGACAAATTCCTGATATTTGAGTCCCGAGACCACCGGCCGGGTCAGGGTAGCTCTGACCGTCTTAGGCGTGCCGGCGCCCCGATGGAACCACAGGTCGATCAGCGGTCTTAAAAGCTGCTCGATGACAATGATGCCGGAGACCGGATACCCCGGCACGCCCAGCACCGGCGTTTTTCCCACGCTGCCCAGAATGGTGGGCTTGCCGGGCTTGATGGCGATGCCGTGGTACAGCACCGCGCCAAGCTCCCGGATCACCGCGGCAGAATAATCCTCTCTGCCGGCGGAGGAACCGGCGTTTAAGAGCACCACGTCGCACTCGTCGGCGGCTTTTGAGACCGCGTCCCGGATCCGGTCAAACTGATCCGGCACGATGGGATAGGTCTTCGCCGCCGCCCCCCAGCCGGAGACCATGGCGGAAAAAATGGTGGAGTTGAATTCGATGATGTCCCCGGGCTTCGGATCGGCGCAGGGCGGCACGATCTCATCCCCGGTGGGGATGATGCCGATGACCGGCCGTCTCAATACGCTGACTTCCAGAACACCTCCGGCCAGCATGGCGCCCATGGCGGCGGGGGTGATCTCGGTGCCGCCGGGGAGGATCATCTCTCCGGCACAGACGTCCTCACCGATCTGGCGGATATGCTGCCAGGGGGCGGCGGGGGCGTGGATGGTGATGCTGCCGTCGTCGTGGGAAACGATGTCCTCCACCATGATGACGGCGTCGCAGTCGGAAGGAACGGGGTCGCCGGTGTCCACCACGGTAAACTGCCCGGCGCTTAACGTCACCGGCGTGGTCTCCGTGGCGCCGAAGGTGTCCATTGCCTTCAGAGCCACGCCGTCCATGGCGCTGGCAGCGTAGTGGGGCGCGCTGATGTGGGCGTAGACCGCCCGCTCCGTCACGCGCCCGCAGGCGTCGGAAACCGGGATCGTCTCCGCCTCTGCGGCGAAGCCCAGCTTCCGCATATGCTCAAAGTATTCCCGCTGGGCCTCCGCCAGCGAAACATTGGTCAGATAGGTAAATGCCATACCGTTCTCCCCTTCAATGATGGATGATGACGTCCACCGCAGCCCCCTGCGGCAGTCCCTCGCAGTCCCGCGGGATGACGAAGAAGCCGTCCGCTCTCGCAAGCTGCGTGATCAGTCCGGATTTTGACCGGATCGGAACGGCGAAGGTCTCGCCGTCCTTCTGCTCCAGTTGGCAGGCGGTGATCTGTGCTCTGCCGTGGTTGGCGTTCACGCTCTCGGTGAGCTTTGCGGTCACAGTCTGCTCCGGGTGGCTTTCCCCGCGGAGCCGATCCACCAGCGACCGCACGAACAGTCTCGCGATGTAATAGGCTGCTGCCGGGTGCCCCGGGAGCCCCACCAGCGGTTTCCCGTCGTTGGTTCTGGCGAGGATCGTGGGCTTGCCGGGCTTGATGGCGATGCCGTGCATCAAAACCTCGCCCAGAGATTCCAGAACTCTGCAGACCGCGTCCTTCTGCCCCACGCTGCTGCCGCCGGAGATCAAAACCATGTCACAGCGCTCCGAAGCCTGTCTGACGCGCTCCAGAAGCAGCGCCTCATCGTCCGGCACCCGGCCGAAGTCGACGGATTCGACGCCCCACTCCTTAAGCAATGCCAGAAGCATCGGGGTATTCACGTCCCGCACCTGTCCCGGCCCGGGGACCTCCTCCGGAGAAACCAGCTCGTCCCCGGTGGAGATCACGCCCACAGAAAAGGGCGCTTCCACCTGAAGTTTCATTTTTCCCAGAGCAGCTAGGGCGCCGATGTCCGAGGCGGTCAGCTTTCTGCCTTTGGAGAACAGCACGTCCCCCGGTTTCACATCGTCGCCGCGGAAGATCAGATTCTGCCCCGGGGCGGCGCTTTTCAGGATCCCGACGGTGCCGTCGCCGTAATCCTCGGTATACTCCACCATCACGGCGGCGTCCGCCCCCTCCGGCAGGGCGCCCCCGGTGGGAATGGCGGCGCAGGTGCTGGGAGCGAGCTTGAAATCCGGCGTCTCGCCCATCTGCACCCCGCCGATCACCGGCAGGATCGCGGGGATCGCGTCGGAACAGCCGAAGGTGTCCTTCGAGCGAACCGCATAGCCGTCCACGGTGGAGCGGTCAAAATCCGGAACATACTCCGAAGCGACCACATCCTCCGCCAGCACGTCACCCACCACGGCGCCGTGTGCTCTTGTCACGATTCCGCAATTCGGCTGAAAGGCCGATTCGATCAGCCGGAGCACCTGATCCGGCGTGAGTACGTTCAGCATGTTTCAACCCTCCCAAAGGATCTTTCCCAGATCCCGATAATCGTTTCCGCTGACGCCTCTGAGCTCTGTTCGGAAACCCTTGGAGTTCAGCGCCTCCATCAGCTGTTCCCCGGCGGGCGTCTCCAGATCCTGACGCCGGATGGCCAGATCCAGCCGCTCCGTCATGAGCTCAATGAAGTCCAGTCCCTCGATCTGGGTGGAGATCCGCTCCGTTCCGATGGCGAGATCCGCCTCCCCCGCGGCAATGGCCGCCGCCATGGTGAGGTGATTTTTCATCTCGATCTCATAGCCGCTGAGCGCCCTCGCGTCCACCCCCATGCGCCTGAGCTGTCCGTCCAGCAAAATCCGCGGGCTGCTGCCGGGTGCGCGATTGAGGATGGAAACATCGGTGCGCTTCAGATCCTCCCAGCCTTCGATCCCCTTGGGATTTCCCGCCGCCACATAGAAGCCCACCGAACGGTAAGAAAGGTTCACCAGCACCACCGGGATCCCCGGCAGGAGCTTTTTCACGAAGGGCACGTTGAACGCGTCCTCCTCCGCGTCGTAAAGGTGGCAGGCGGCGGCGTTCACTCTGCCCTGATAGAGGCTCAAAAGCCCCTCGAAGCTGTTTAAGTAGCACCGCTCCGCGCCTACTTCCCGTTTCGCCAGCTGATTTGCCAGCAGGTCAAGCAGCACGTCCTGCCCCGAGAGGATCAGTCTTCCGTTTTTCGGCGGTTCCGGATGCAGCAGCGTGCTCTGCACCTCGGAGCGCTGGACCCGGCGCACCTTCTGCTCGTGCCGGGCTCTGGCGATGTAGGCGTCCACATCGTCCTGGGTAAAGCGCACCTTCCGCCCGATGCGGTAGGAGTGCAGCTCCCCCCGGCGGATCAGCTCATAGATGGTGGACCGGCTGACATGCAGCAGCTCCGCCACCTCCTGGGTGGAGAGCGAACGTGAATTGCTCATGGGCGCACCTCCGTTTCCAAATGGGAATCCACCGATTTTCTTCTCTCCAGTTTACCAGACTAAGGCGCTATTTTCAATCGGATTTCCCGCTTTTTCTCAATTTGAAGCAAAGGAAAATCGGGGCAGTCTGTTTTGGAACAAACTGCCCCGACGAATCGGTGTTTTTGGTTTGGAACGGCTTATGCGATGACGCGGATCACATCGAAGGTACCGGCGTCGATGGCCGCTCTGGCCTGGCCGAGATTATGGCAGATCGCGCAGGAAAGCTTCTTGCGGCCGACCTTGATCTCCACAGTCTCCGGTTCCCCGTCCAGCTGCCATGCGGCAGGGGCGAACAGCGGATCAAAGGCGGGATCCAGCTCTGCCGCGGGAAGCTTCGCAAAGGCCGCCACGCGTTTCGGGTTCGGCTCGGAGCCGGTGCGGATCATGATCCGGTAGAGCTCTCTGGCGTTGATGGCAAAGTCCACGCAGCCGGTCGCTTCCGCCTCTGCGGCCTCCGGGCCGACGGGGCCGAAGTGGCAGGTCTTCACCTGCGCGGCCTCCGGGAAGAAGGCGGCTTTCGCGACATGTCCGAAGGCTTCCATGGCCGAGGGAGCGAACACAAAGCCGCTCATGAGCTCCGGCCAGTTGCGCTGCACGAACTTCTGCGCCGCGAGACTCTGGGCCAGGATCACCGGCCTGCTGCTGAGATGGAGGGTGAGCACCTGCTCCGCCTCCGCTCTGGCGAGCGCTTCGCCGTCGGCAGCGTCCACGATCTCGTCGATGCCGATCTTCTTCAATGCGCCGGCGATCTGCTCCTTGGTGACGGTGCCGGGGGCGCACTTCCAGACCTTCTCCAGCTCCGGGATCAGCTTCTCGTCCACCTGGGCCACGGTCTTGATGCCTTCCCGGTGAGCAAAGTAGACCGCCTCGTCCTTGTGCTCCTCACAGTAGATGGCGCCGGTGGGACAGACCTCCACACAGCGGCCGCAGCCGATGCAGTCGCTCTCCGCCATGGACTTTCCGAAGGCGGGGCCGATGACTACCTCGCAGCCTCTGCCGGAGGCCGCCAGATTGTGTACGGTCTGCACCTTGCCGCAGACGTCCACGCAGCGTTTGCACTTGATGCACTTGTTGGGGTTGCGGACAATGACGCTGCTCTTGTCGATGGGTCTGGTGTTGTGCTTCTGCTCAAAGGGCAGCTTGTCCACCTCATACTCCCGGGCCAGACGCTGCAGATCGCAGAAGCCGTCCTTCTCGCAGCCGCACATAAAGCACCACTCGCAGAACTTCGGATCCAGATCGTTGCACTTGGAGCTGCCGATGCGCAGGCAGTGGTGGCAGTCCACGCTGTGGTCGGAAAGCAGCAGCTGCAATGTCAGCTTGCGGCTGGCTCTGACGGCCTCGGTGTTGGTATGGACGACCATGCCCTCTTTGACCTTCGCCGCACAGGCGTGCTGGAAGGTTCTCGCGCCCTCCACCTCCACGACGCACATGCGGCAGGAGGCGTGGGGATCCAGCTTCTCCAGGAAGCATAGGGTCGGGATGTAAATATCATTCGCTTTCGCAGCAGCCAGGATGGTCATGCCCGCAGGCACAGACAGGTTCTTGCCGTCGATGGTAATGTTCACGTTCGCCATGGGTCACGCCTCCTTTCTCAGCTTCGCGTCAAAATCTTCAGGGAACAGTTTCAAAGCGCTCATGAATGCGGTGGTCGCGCTCTGTCCCAGGGGGCAGAAGCAGGATTTCTGCATATAGCCGGACATGGATTCGATCAGCTCGATGTCCGCCTTCGTGCCCTCACCGGCGGCGAATCTCTCCAGGATCTCCGCGATGCGCATGGTGCCCTCGCGGCAGGGGGAACATTTGCCGCAGCTCTCGTGGCGGTAGAACTTCGCGATCTCCGCGAGGATGTCCACGATGTTTCTGGTTTCGTCAATGACGTACACCGCGCCGGAGCCGAGGCTCGCGCCGATGGCGCGGATGGAGTCGAAATCGATCGGAGTATCCAGCTGATCCGGCGTCACAATGCCGCAGCTGGAGCCGCCGAGCTGGATGGCCTTGAGCTTTTTGCCGTTTGCCACTCCCCCGCCGAATCCCTCGACCACGTCGCGCAAGGTGGCATTCGTCGGAACCTCGACGCAGACCTTGTTCTTCACGTCGCCGGACATGCACATGAGCTTCGTGCCGGGGTACTTTTCAGAGCCGATGGCTCCAAACCAGTCTGCGCCCTTGTTGATGATCTCCGGGATCACGGCAAAGGTTTCGACGTTGTTCACGATGGTGGGCTTCTTGTGCAGACCCGCCACCGCCATGGAGGGTGGCTTGAGACGCGGCTCGCCGCGGACGCCTTCCAGGGAGTTCACGATGGCCGTGCCCTCGCCGCAGACGTAAGCGCCCGCGCCGGAGACGACCTTGATGACCGTATCGCCGCAGAGTCCCTTGTCCTCGGCCTGCTTGACAGCATTTCTAAGGAGCTTGATGGAGTTTTCATACTCACCGCGCACATAAATGAAGCATTCCTTCGCACCGACGGCATACGCGCCGATGAGGATGCCCTCGATGACCGTGTGGGGGTCGCCCTCCATGATGACGCGATCCTTGTAGGTGCCCGGCTCGCCCTCGTCGGCGTTGCAGACAATGTACTTCACTTCGCTGTCGTTCTTAAACGCGCTGCTCCACTTCTTGCCGGTGGGGAACGCAGCGCCGCCGCGTCCGCGGAGACGGGAGGTCTCCTCGATGGTCTCAATGAGGCCGCCGCGATCCATCTTGCGGGCTTTTTTCAGCGCTTTGTAGCCGCCGGCCTTGATGTAGTCCTCAATGGACATGGGGTCAATGTGACCGACGTTTCGTAACGCGATTCTGACTTCGTTCATTTGGCACCTCCCAGCAGCTCGGGGATCTTGTTCAGATCAACGTTGGTGTAAAGTTCGCCGTTGATGAGCAGGTTGGGTGCCGCCTGGCACTGGCCGAGGCACTCCACCCAGCCGAGAGAGTATTTCTCATTGCTCTCGCCGAGCTTCACGCCGGTTGCATTTTCGAGCGCCGCCACCAGCTTCGCGTTGCCTCCGGAGTGACAGGCGGTGCCGCGGCAGACGCGGATCTCCACAGCAGCAGGTTTCTCAAACCGCAGCATGGAATAAAAGCTCGCCGCGTCATAGAGCTCGGCCGGGCTCACGCCGATGTGGGCAGCCAGCGCTTTCAAACCTTCCTCGCTCACATAGCCCTCCGCCTTCTGCAGAGAGAGCAGCGCGTCCAGCAGACCGCCGTCAGAAAGCGCAGAGGTGATGATCTTCTGATAATCTTTCATGATTACGCCCTCCCCTTCAGTTTCTCGACCCGGCAGAGCGTCTGGCGCCAGTGGGAGTTGCCGGTGATCGCGTCAAGATCCGTGTTGTCCGTGAGATAGTTGGCGTGCATGCCGCGCATCATGCCCTGATAGTGCAGGCCGAAGTAGTGGGGCATCAGGCAGTAGCCCGGGGCGGCCCGCCAGGTATACTCCACCGGGATCTCGATGGAGCCGCGGTTGGTGGAAAGCTTCACAGTCTCGCCGTCGGCGATGCCCATGTTCTCCGCGTCCACGGGGTTCATCCACAGGGTGTACATGTTGCGGTAACGGTTCACGCCGGGGTTGCGCATGGCGTTGTTCACGCCGCCCTCATCGCGCCGGCCGGAGGACAGGAACATGTTGTTGCCGTCCTTGAATTCCAGCGCCTCGCGCTCTGCCTCGGGGGTGATGAATTCATAGAGGTAGTCCTCAATTTCCTCAGCCCAGAGGTGGATCTTCTTATCCTTATGGACGACGTGCTTTTCCATCATGTGCTCCACGTCGGCCATGCCGATCACGGCGCCCTCGGGATGGGCAATGACCGCCTCGAAGGCTGCATCCGCAATGCACCAGTCCTTGAACTTCGGGAGTTTGGACATGATGGGATGCAGTTTGGTGTTGGGCTTCACGGTGGGGATGGCGCTCTGGAACACCGGGCTCGTCATCAGCACCGCCCAGTTCATGGCGCGTCCGCCGCTGCCCATGGCCTTGCCCAGCGTGAGGCAGATGATGGTGGCCGCCTGATCGAAGTACTTCATGCCGCCCTTGCCGATCCAGCCTACGACCTTGAGGAAGTATTTCAGCCGGTCGCCGGTGCGGACGGCCTCTTCAGCAGCGTCGTAAAGGCTCTTGGGCAGCTCCGGGAGATAGCCCATAGCCTGGGTCAGCTCCGCGAAGATGGTGGCGTCGTCCTTGGCCTCGCCGAAGGGCTCGATGATCCGTCTGCGGCAGCCCCAGACCACCTGGGGGTAGTTCAGGGTGAACATGTCGAAGTCGCCGTCGGCCTCGTAGGCGCTCATGCTGGGCAGCACATAGTCCGCGATCATGGTGGTCTCGGTCTCCACGCAGTCCACCGCCACGAAGAGCTCCAGCTTCTTCAGCGCCTCCTCCATCCGCTGGGAGTCGGGATAGCTGCGGGCCGGATTCGTCAGGGCGCTGAAGGCCATGCGGATGCGGTCCTCGTTGTCTCCCAGCACCTCATCCGGGAAGGCGCCCTCGGGGAATACGCAGGCAACCGGGAAACGGTTCGTCACCGGGGTGCGCCAGGTTTTGGGATTGAGTTCGTCGGAGTTGTCCAGATAGAGCACGCGCTCCGGCATCACGCCGCCGCCCTTCACCAGCACCTGGCCGCAGAGGACGGCCAGCATGATGGCCAGATAGCTGCTGGTGGTGGAGTGGCGACCGAAGAAGATGCCCAGGTCCCGGTGGCAGCCCCACTTTTTCGTGGTGAGGATGCGGGCGAACTTCTCCGCCGTCTCTCTGGAGACCTCGCAGACCTCCAGCGCCGCGTCGATGTCGAAATTCTTGAACCAGGGCAGCACCATGGCAAAGTCCTTGACGTATTTGTTGATATACTCCTGGTTCTGCCAGCCCTTCTCCAGGATCAGCGCGATCAGCGCTCTGAGGAACAGGGAGTCGGAGCCGATCCGCGGCATGATGTGCAGATCCGCCATGCGGGCGGTCTCGGAAAGTCTGGGATCGACGACGATGACCATCTTGTCCGGATCCTTGGAGAATTCGCGGATGGTGCGCTTGGCGTTGGGCATCTGATGGGAGACGTAGGCGTTGGAGCCCCAGTAGACGATAACCTCGTTGTTCTCCTCATCGGGCTCCAGGAAGTGGAACTGATAGCCGAACATGCGGCCGTGGCTCCACCAGTCGCCCATGAACTCCACGCCCACAGGGTTGAAGAAGTACTGGGTGCCGATGGCGTACATCAGCGGCTTCATGGTGGCAGCCGGGGTGGTGATGGAATAGGTGCCGCCGCCCAGAAAGGCGGTGGAGCGGGGGCCGTACTTGTCCACGATGGCCCGGGCCTTCTCGCCGATCTCCTTGTAAGCCTGCTCCCAGCTGATGCGCTCATAGTGGTCGCCCACCCGCTTTTTCGGATACAGCAGGCGGTCACGGTTTTCCACGAAGTGTCTGGCGCTTCTTCCCTTGCGGCAGCAGTAGCCGTTGGAGCGCGGGCTGCTGGGGTCTGGGCGGACGTTGATGATCTTGTTGTCCTCCACCTCCATCTCCAGTCCGCAGGTCACGGCGCAGAGATTGCACCAGGTTTTCTTCCAT
>CADCQK010000210.1 GCA_902803575.1 Oscillospiraceae bacterium | reverse complement strand
ATGCTGCAGGAGGAATTGAGGAAATATTATGTTAACCAGTAAACAGCGCGCCCAGCTGCGCGCCATGGCCGCCCACGAGGACACCATCGTCCACATCGGCAAGGGCGGCATCAACCAGAACATCATCATCCAGATGAACGACGCCCTGAAGGCCAGAGAGCTGGTCAAGGGCCGCGTGCTGGAGGCGTCTCTGCTCACCGCCCGTGAGGCCTGCGATGAATTGGCAGAGGCCTGCAAGGCAGAACCGGTGCAGGTCATCGGCTCCAAGTTCGTGCTGTATAAGCGCAACGAGCAGAAGCCGAAGATCGAGCTGGTGAAATCGAAGAAATGAAGCTGCTGGTCTATGGCGGGAGCTTCAACCCGCCCCATCTGGGCCATGTGACCGCGGTAAAATCGGCGCAGCAGGCAGTCCAGCCGGATCTGACCCTGGTGATCCCGGCGGCCATCCCGCCCCACAAGGCTTTGGAGGCCGGGAGCCCCGACGCTCTGGAGCGGCTGGAGCTCTCCCGACGTGCTTTTGAAAAGCTGCCGGGGGTCAAAGTCTCGGATCTGGAGCTCCACCGGCAGGGGAAGAGCTATACCTCCGACACGGTGAAGGAGCTGAGAGCAGAGTATCCCGAGGCGGAGATCTTCTTTCTGGTCGGCACCGACATGCTGGAGACCTTCCACCAGTGGCACGAATTTCGGTTCATTCTGAGCGAAGTGACCCTGGTGGCCACGGCGCGGGAGGATGCGGAGTTGGAGAAAGTGCAGGCCGCGGCGGATCAGCTGATCGCGGACTACGGCGCGCGGATTCAGGTGCTCACCTCTGAGCCGCTGCCTCTGGCCTCCACCCAGCTGAGACGGCTCTTAAAGCGCCGCTGCGGAGCGGAATATCTGCCAACTGCGGTCTATGAGCACATCATCAAAGAGCGGCTCTACGACGCCCGGCCCAGCTTCGATTATCTTCGGGAACAGAGCTATGTGTTCTTAAAACCGAAGCGTGTGGCCCACGTCTGGGGCTGCGAGCATGAGGCCAGAAGGCTTGCCGAGCGCTGGGGCGCCGATGTGGAATTTGCCGCGGAAGCCGGAATTCTGCATGATATTACCAAAAAATTCGAGCTATCTGACCAATTGCTATTAAGTGAAAAATATGGTATTATAAACGATAACGTAGAATTGCAGAACGTGAAGCTTCTGCACGCCAAGACCGGCGCGGCCATGGCGAAGGATCTGTTCGGCGTTCCGGAGGAAGTGGAAAACGCCATCCGCTGGCACACCACGGGCCACGAGAATATGACCCTGCTGGAACAGATCATCTACATGGCAGACTATATCGAACCCACCAGAGAGTTTCCGGGTGTGGAAAAGCTCCGCGCCCTTGCATATGAAGATCTGCGTTCGGCCATGATCCTCGGGCTGCAAATGAGTCTCGAGGAGGTGCGCTCCTGGGGAAGTGAGCCGCACCCGAACACAGTAAAAGCCCTCTCCTGGTTTCAGACACAACAGGGAGAAGATGCATGAAATACAGACGCATTGACGGCGACGTCGGCGGCTTCGTGGACGACGAAAACTGGGATACCGGCGGCTTCGTCTCCGAGGAGCCGGAGGAGGAAGAGGAAGATCTCTTCTCCGAGGAGGCCGCCGCGCAAAGACACGAGGAAGTCCTCGAAAGCCGCAAGGTCAGCCGCGGAAAGCAGCAGAAACGCAGACTTAGACTCATCATCCTGATGGCGCTGTTCGCGATCCTGTGCGAGGGACTGTTCCTCTACCGCCGCTGGGCCAGACCGCCCCAGGTGAACACCTATATCACCGACACTGCCACCGTGACGGTCGACACCGACGCGCCCACCATCCCGACGGGACGCAAGGACGGGTGCTACACCTTCCTGATCGCCGGTAAGGACAAGGCCGCCGGCCTCACAGATACCGTGCTGGTGGGCATGATGGATACCAAGGCCCACACCTTAAAATTCTACAGCATCCCCAGAGACACCGCGGTGAACATCTCCTGGTCGCCGAAGAAGATCAACCAGTATTATCCCGCCGCCGTGAACAACGGCAGAGACGGGGTGGAGGCGCTGATCGGCGGCGTCCAGAGCCTTCTGGGCTACCGGGTGGACAGCTACGCCATCTTCGACGTGGACGTGTTCGTGGAGCTGGTGGACATCATGGGCGGCGTCTACTTCGACGTACCCATGGATATGGACTACGACGATCCGGGCCAGGATCTCTATATCCACGTCCAGCAGGGCTACCAGAAGCTGAACGGCTATGACACCATGTGCGTCTTCCGCTTCCGCAGCGCCTATCCCGACGGCGACATCGGCCGCGTGAACGTGCAGCACGATCTGTTAAAGAGCATCGCCGCCCAGTGCCTGAGCCTCGGGAACATCCCGAACATCGGCAAACTGGTGGATCTGTTCGAGCGGGAGGTCATCACGAACCTCACCACCGGCAACGTCATGTTCTACGTCCAGGAATTTTTGAAAATGCAGGACGAGGACATCGTCTTTACCACCATCCCCGCGGACTACGGCGGAGAGGTGAACGGCATGAGCTACGTCATCATCTATCTGGATGCGTGGCTGACAGAGATCAACGACTATCTCAATCCTTACACCACCGATATCACGGCGGAGAATGTGGACGTGATCTACCGCAGCTCCTCCGGAAACCTGACTTCCACCACCGGGATTATTCGCGGCAGTGACCGGTGGTAATATGAAAGGGGCAATCGCTATGATGCCAGCAAAGGAAATGGCGGCTGCGGTCGTCAAGGCAATGGACAGCAAAAAAGGTCTCGACATCCGACTATTGCACACTGCGGATATCACGGTGCTGGCGGAGTATT
>CADCQK010000209.1 GCA_902803575.1 Oscillospiraceae bacterium | reverse complement strand
TATGACGAGCCCCGATGCGATTCCGCTTGGAACGTATCGGGGCTTTGCTATGGAGTTGTATTTTGAGACGTTCAGCAAGGAATACCGAATCACGCTCCAGCATGATCTGACCCACACCGTCTCCCTTGGCGACAGCATTACCGGTAACATCCAACGTATCGACAATGTACTCTCAGATTTTGCAAACCAACGCCGACGCTGCGAGGAGCAGCTGGAGAACACCAAGTTACAGCTGGAAACTGCAAAGACGGAGGCAGCAAAGCCCTTTCTACAGGAGGAAGAACTGAAAGCCAAATCCGCGCGGCTGGACGAGCTGAACATTGAGCTGAACATGGATCGCGCGGAGAGTGAGATTCTGGACAGCGTGCCTGAAACGGAAGATGCGGAGATCTCTCAGGTCGAGAGATGCATGGCTAGATAACTAGTCAAATAATCACGGTTTCTATTTGTAAAACAAAAGGCAGCGGAAATCCGCTGCCGCATGGTGAGATGGTGAGGAATCGAACCTCATGGGATTAATCTTACACATTGATCGCGCTTTACCTGGCCTATTCAGCTCCAAACCCTGAGTCGTTTCCATCCCACAAATCCCAAGACTCACCAATGAAGTTCTTTTCATTGTACTACCTCCCTTTAATAATCCTGTATCGACTAAAGTCGAGATTAAGCCTGCAGATGCAAGCAAGAGCGATAGAACGTTGAGCGGATGCCAAAGGGAAACCAGAGCAACGATCAATGACGCAAGCTGAAAGATAGTATCATTATAGCCAGTTCTCAAATGATTGTAAAGCCCTGAACAAGTATTGTTTCGCCACTATCTATGCCACCATCTACAATAACAGACTATCATTATCATCGAACCAAGCTCAGCAAGATGTCCCTAATTAGTGTCCTGCTGGGCTATTTCTATTTCATTGAAAAGGAGGATCCACTATGAAACGACTCATCTGTACGGTGCTTGCCGTTGTTCTGATGCTGGCCTGTGTGCCGGCGGCGCAGGCGGCAGGGGCTTATGACAAGAACAACCTGCACTATGACGATGCCTTCGCGTTTCTGGAGCTTCTGAACCAGAAGCGCGCTTCCATAGGACTGGGCGCGCTCACGATGGACCAAGATCTGCTGGAGGGCGCTTCGATCCGCGCCTATGAGCAGATCACCTATTTCGGGCATACCAGACCGGACGGCTCCAAATACAGCACCTCGGCCCCCGGAAAAGCACATGCGGAGTGTGTGCACTGGTGGTCGCCGGCGGAGCAGTCCACGCCCCAGAACACGCTGAAGGAATTTCTGAACTCGCCGCCGCACAAGGCAATTCTGCTGGATGGGCAATACCGCGCCGCAGGCGTCGGTGCCTATGAATCCGGTGGGCGCAAATACTGGGCAGTGTTGCTCTCTCTGGACAGCGCTTCCACTCTGGCTGCTGTGAGTCAGCCTAAACGAAGTACAACCGTCGGCGGCTTCCGGGATGTGTTTGAGACGGATTACTTCGCACAGCCGGTGCTGTGGGCTGTGCAGAACAAGATCACAAACGGAGCATCAGACTCGACTTTTTCTCCAAATCAGGCCTGCACCCGCGGACAAATCGTGACGTTCCTCTGGCGTGCTGTAGGATCGCCGAAGCCGCACACTACCAACAATCCGTTTCGGGATGTGAAGTCCGGGAGCTTTTACTACAACGCAGTCCTCTGGGCGCATGAAAATGGGATCACATCCGGCACCAGCGCTCGCGCGTTTTCGCCCGATCAGCCCTGCAACCGTGCGGAGGTCGCAACTTTCCTCTGGCGTGCGTTGGGGTGCCGGATCAACATGGAAAAAGTCCATAGCTTCCAGGACATCCCGAAGGGCGCTTATTACGAACCCGCCGTGTTGTGGCTGAGAGACTTCGACATTGTCAGCGGCACAAGCGCGACGGAGTTTTCTCCCTCAAAAACGTGTACCCGAGCCGAAGTCGTCACGATGCTCTACCGCGTGGACGCGAAGCACCTGCCGTGGTTCGCCGCGAAGGGAGACGCCGTATGAAGATCCGAATCTATCAAATCAACCTGGAGCGCGACGGGGACCGCATCGCGTTTCAGGATCTGGAGAACCTCTCGCGGTTCCAGCAATCGGCGGACATCAACTGCGCCATCTACGACCGTGTGTACGAGGGCGATGTGGACTGCGCCACGCTGGAGGACGTGTTCCGGAAGTTCAATCTGGAGCATCCGCCGGAGTACATGGGGCGCTCACTCTCGGTATCGGACATCGTGGAGGTCGTGCAGGACCCGCATGTGGAGTCTGGGTTTTACTTCTGCGGCAGTATCGGATTTCAGCATGTGGAGTTTGATCCCGCGCTGGTGCAGGTCAAGGAGCAGACCATACGCGTTGTGATCTGCGAGCCCGGAAAGCTGTCACGTATTGCCGAGATCCAACCCGGACTGGAGAGTCTGCAGCAGATTGTGGGCGGTTTCATTGAGCCCTATTACGGCTTCGAGGAGGACGTCTGTATCATCTGCAATGAAGAGGGCAAGCTGATCGGCCTGCCGCCGAATCGGATGGTCTATTTGCCGCCGGAGCCGGAGGAGATGACCTATGTTGAGCTCTGCAATCGCTTCCGTGAAGCCGAGCAGAACGGGCAGCATCTCACTGGGCACATCGTCTTCACGGAGGACAGCTTTACGGAGCCATACAGCGAGGATGCTCGCACCTACGTTGTCAGCAGCAACAACAAAGCGTTCCAGCCGAACATGGGTGGATATTCCATTTACGGCTCGGCATTGGACGGCAGCGATCCTCTGGCGCGTCTGGAGCGCTACATGGCCGCAGAGCACGGCGGCGAGGGCAGCTGGAAAATCGAACGCTGCTGCCTCATGCCGACGGAGCGCATCCCCGCTGACATCATTTTCGGGACGTTTCTGATCTGCGACTGCAGCGGGTCGGAGTTCGGCAGTCTCACCCAAAAGCAGGCGGAGCGGTATGCAGAGGAGTTTCGATTGCCGGAGCGATTTCACCGGTCTGGCGGAGAGATTCAGGCCGTTCCGTATCACCCGGATCGCGAAGCAGAGCGGTGATTTTCAGGAGGGACAGACTGCGGTCTGTCTCTGAAGCAAGCAACGCGGCTGTACAGCACAGCCGCATCTCAGGGGCGTTTGGCACCCCTGAAACCCCAGCCGGAAGGAGGCAAATCAATGCAG
>CADCQK010000208.1 GCA_902803575.1 Oscillospiraceae bacterium | reverse complement strand
TCGCCGTTCATCCAGATATCGACATAGCGGCTGGGAAGACCGATGCCGAGACCGTCGGCCAGATCCATGGCGACCTTGTTGCGGATGAGAGAATTGTCAAAGTAGTTGGCCAGCAGAGACCACTTCTCCGCAACGACGCCGGGGATCATCGCGTCGTCATTCTTAAGCGTGATGTTATAGGGCTTCTTGGGCAGACCCCAGGTGGAGTTGCCGCGGCCCTTCATGGACATGGCTCTGGTCTGGCCGTCGAAAATCACGTTGCCGACGCACTTGGTCTCATGCGTCTCATCGGCGTTCATGGCCTCGATCGTGCCCTGAGACTCGTCGAGCTCGAGGAACATGGGCTCTACGTCTGCGGAGCCCTGCACGGTCTTGACCGTCACAAGCGCCAGCGCGGCGCCCTTGGTGATCTTGTAGGTGATACTCTTGCCGGGGGCGGCCAGGGGGGCGGTGCCGCTCTCGTAGGTCTCGCCGTTCTTGGTGACGGTGATGTCGGCGTCATCCCAGCAGAAATACAACTGAGAAACGTCCGCCTTGCCCGGCAGGTAGACCTTCGCCACGCTGCCCAGAGCGTCATACTTCACGTTGACTCTGCCCTCCAGACCAGCGTCCTTGTTCGCCGGGACGTACAGGGCGGCATAGAGCACGCTCTTGACGTTGGAGGTGCTGCCGGCGGCCTCGGCGGTCTGTTCCACCGCTTCCGCCTCCTCAGCCTCGGGCTGAGCGGCCTCGTCGATGACGGCTGTCTCATTTTCTGTTACTTCAGGTTCTGCAGCCTCGTTGGTCTCGGCGGCGACCGCTTCCGTCGCCTCAACGACTTCCGCTTCCGCCTCTGCGTCCACGGCTGCGGCACTCAGCGCCATGCCGGGGAACAGCGCGGCGATCATGCAGACCAGCAGCAAAACAGAGATCAGTCTTTTTTTCATCTTGCTCCACCTTTCTGATTCAGGATGATTGGACTCTTGAACCATCCAAATAAAGAAATACACTTTAATAATAACATAAAACCTATGGGCAGGTAAAGAAACTTTAAGATTTTTTAAGCAAAATTTCCACCCCAATTTTCGTTAAAATGTCCGAAAAAATCGGAAATTTTTTCATATTTTTCTTCCATCTGCGACGGAGTTGTGGTATAATGCATAACAGCGTACAAAAATGCATGAAACTGTTTGAATTGCATACAAGGAGGGTCATACATGGACATCAGCATTGAAAAAGCCAAGGGCGTACTGGAAAGCGGTCTGAACGAAGCGAAGGAGCTTCTGAAGGACACCGGCAAGGTGGACGAGCTGCTGAAAAAGGCGGAGGTCAAGCTCAAGGACGTCCCCGTGGCCGGCTCCGTTCTGGCAGACGTTCCCACCATGATCGCCATGGTGAAGGGCTACATCACCAAATCCTATACCGAAGTTTCCATCAAAGTGATCGCCACCATGGTCGCCGCCTTCATCTATGTGGTGAAGAAACAGGATCTGATCAACGACGATGTGGCCGTGGTGGGTTATCTGGACGACATCGCCATCCTCGCTGCCGCCTTCATGCTCTGCGAGCCGGAGCTGAAAGCCTTCGTGGAGTGGCGCGACGGAAAAGCCGCCGAAGCCAAGGAGCCGGAAAAAGAAGCATAAGCTTTTTTGATACCTCATCTCTCAGCCATTTCCCCATCGGTTTTCCGGTGGGGAATTTGCTGTTCAAAAAAACAGATTGCTTCCAAAAGAAAAAACCGATATAATATTCCCATCAAATGACAGGAGGAAATGCAATGGAAACCTGGTTTGGAAAGGAGACCCCGAAGCTGGGGTTCGGCCTCATGCGTCTGCCGAAGCTCTCTGACGGCAGCATCGACATCCGGCAGACCGCGAAGATGGTGGACCTGTTCCTGGAAGCGGGCATGACTTACTTCGACACCGCCTACGTCTATGACAACGGCGACTCCGAGCGGGCGGCCAAAGCAGCCCTGGTGGACCGGCACCCCAGAGACAGATTCACCCTATGTACCAAGCTCAACGCGGTGATGGGCGCGACGGACGCCGAGAGTGCAAAGCAGCAGCTTTTCACCAGCCTGGAGCGCACCGGCGCGGGGTATTTCGACTATTACCTGCTCCACGCGGTTATGCAGAGCAACTATGAAACGTACGAGGAATACGGCCTCTGGGACTTCGTGAAGGAGCAGAAGGAAAAGGGCCTCATCAAGCACTACGGCTTTTCCTTCCACGCCACGCCGGAGCTTTTGGATCAGCTTCTGACCGCGCACCCGGATGTGGACTTCATCCAGCTGCAGCTGAACTATGCCGACTGGGAGAACCCCGCCGTCCAGTCCAGAGCCTGCTATGAGGTGGCAAGACGCCACGGAAAGTCCGTTACGGTCATGGAGCCGGTGAAGGGCGGCACCCTGGCAAACCCGCCGGAGTCCCTGCAGAAGCTGTTCCAAGAGGCCGATCCCAAGGCCTCCTTCGCCTCCTGGGCCATCCGCTACATTGCCTCCATGCCCGGCATCCTCACGGTGCTCTCCGGTATGTCCAACGTGGCGCAGATGGAGGATAACCTCTCCTATATGCGCAATTTCCAGCCCATGACCGAGGAAGAAAACGCCGTCATCCACGAGGCCCAGCGGCTGCTCAGTGCGGTCGACACCATCCCCTGCACCGGCTGCCGCTACTGCACCAAGGGCTGCCCCATGCAGATCCCGATCCCGCAGATCTTCTCCGCCAGAAACAAGCAGCTTCTGTGGAACCAGATCGAGCAGGGCGAGGAGGACTATGCCCGCGTGACCAAAGACCACGGCCGGGCCTCTGACTGCATCGGCTGCGGCCAGTGCGAGAGCGTCTGTCCCCAGCACATCGAGGTGATCACGAGATTGAAAGACTGCGCCGCCGTCTTTGACCGCTGAGCTGCGCGGAAGGATGAAGGATTTGAAGAAGAAAAAATGGTGGCTGATCCCGGCGGGGCTGCTGCTCCTGCTGGTGATCGCCTTCGGAATCTACGCCTCGATTTACTACCGGGCAGATGCGACCGCGTTGACTGCACTGGAGTCTGATGAACAGGTGGCGGTGTCGCAGACGGACTACGGCTGGCTGTTCGACGGACCGGGGGAGACGGACGCGCTGATCTTCTATCCCGGCGCCAAAGTGGAGGCCACGGCCTATGCGCCCTTCCTCCACCGGCTCTCGGCCAAGGGGATGGACGTCTGTCTGGTGGAAATGCCGCTGCGGTTCGCCTTTTTCGGCATCAACGCCGCGGACGATGTGATGCAGGAAGCCGACTATGAAAACTGGTACATCGGCGGCCACTCCCTGGGCGGGGCCATGGCGGCCTCCTATGCTTCGAAGCACGGGGATGCTCTGAAGGGCGTGATTCTCTGCGCCGCCTATCCGACGTCGGAGCTGGACGACGATCTCACGGAGATCCTGCTCTACGGCTCTGAGGATCAGGTGGTGAATCTGGAGAAGATCGAAGCCGGGGAGCAGTACGCCCCCACTGACTACACTGAGACCGTCATCGCCGGCGGCAACCACGCCCAGTTCGGCAGCTACGGCCTCCAGAAGGGCGACGGCACCGCCTCCATCCCCGCCGAGCAGCAGTGGGAAGAAGCGGTGGAGCTGATCACCAGCCACACCATCTACTAAACAAAAAACCACCGGCTCAGAGAGCCGGTGGTTTTCTGTCTGTTCAGATGTGGCGTTTCTTTGCCATATGTGCGGCGTTCTGTCTGGAGATGGCTCTGTGGAGCGCGGCCTCGGCGCGGACAATGTCCAGATCCGGGGTGCGGTTTTCAAGACGCTCTCTGGCACGTTTTTCGGCGGCGACGGCGCGGTCGAGGTCGATGTCCTCGGCATTTTCCGCTGTCCGCACCAGGATCTTCACCTCATTTTCCACCACGTTCACCACGCCGATGCCCACGGCGGTGTAGTCCTTGGAGCCGTCGGCGTGGGTGATCTCCACCACGCCGGTGGACACGGCCCCCATCAGCGGCGCGTGGTCGGCCAGCACGCCGATGCTGCCGCCGTCCAGCGGGATGGTGACGGCAGAGGCCTGCCCGTCATAGACCACGCCTTTGGCGGTGACGATCTGCAGATGGATGCGGTCGTCCATGGCTTACACCTCGCGCTTGGCCAGAACCTCGTCGATGGTGCCGGCCATCATGAAGGCCTGCTCCGGCAGATCGTCGCAGTCGCCGGCGAGGATCGCCTGGAAGCCCTTGATCGTCTCCGACAGCGGGACGTATTTGCCCTGCATGCCGGTGAAGTTTTCCGCCACGTGGAAGGGCTGAGACAGGAAACGCTGGATGCGTCTGGCACGGTTGACGGTGGCCTTGTCCTCCACGCCCAGCTCGTCGATGCCGAGAACCGCGATGATGTCCTGCAGGTCTTTGTACTTCTGCAGCACCCGCTGCACGGCACGGGCGGTCTCGTAGTGCTCCTTGCCCAGGATGTGGGGCTCCAGAATGCGGCTGGTGGAGGCCAGCGGATCCACGGCGGGGTAGATGCCCAGCTCGGAGATGGCGCGGTCCAGAACTGTGGTGGCGTCCAGATGGGCGAAGGCGGTGGCCGGGGCCGGGTCGGTCAGGTCGTCCGCGGGGACGTAGATCGCCTGCACGGAGGTGACAGAGCCGTTTCTCGTGGAGGTGATGCGCTCCTGCAGGGTGCCCATTTCCGTTGCAAGGGTGGGCTGATAGCCTACCGCGGAAGGCATGCGGCCCAGCAGTGCGGAAACTTCCGATCCCGCTTGGGTGAAACGGAAGATATTGTCAATGAAGAGCAGCACGTCCTTCTTCGAGTGGTCACGGAAATACTCCGCCATGGTGAGTCCCGCGAGGGGGACCCTGAGGCGCGCGCCCGCCGTTTCGTTCATTTGCCCGAAGACGAGCGCGGTCTTGCCGAGCACCCCGGACTGCTTCATT
>CADCQK010000207.1 GCA_902803575.1 Oscillospiraceae bacterium | reverse complement strand
CCCTCCATGACCAGCAGGCTGCGGCCGTACATGGTCAGGGACATGGGGATCTCGATGTTGTACTTGGCGCCGATGTTGATCATATCCACGAACACGTCGCCGGTCTCGTTCATCTCCCGGATGGACTGGACGCGGTACTTGTCCAAAAACGCGGTGAAATCCTGTTCCAGATAGGGCTTGGCCGGGTGATCGGGGGAGTAGCCAAAGAGCACCAGTCCCCATTCGGTGAACTCCGGCACGTCGTTTTTCCAGATGCCGTGCATGCAGTGGTGGAGCGCCTCGGCCTCCCGCTCCGTGAGGGCTCCCATCATGCCCAGATCCAGCCAGACCACCTGGCCGTCCCGGATGCGGATGTTGCCGGCGTGGGGGTCGGCCTGGAAGAACAGATCCTCCGCCCACTGCTTGATGTAGCTGCGGATCAGCTTCTGGCAGATCTCGCTGAGATCATAGCCGGCGGCGCGCAGTCCCTCGTGGTCGGTGAGCTCATAGCCGTCGATGAACTCCATGACCAGCACGTTTTTCGTGGTGTATTCGTGATAGACCTTGGGGGCGTAGGCGTACTCCATCGGCGCGAGGATCTCGCGGATCCGGTCGATGTTCTTTGCCTCCTGCCGGAAATCCATCTCCAGCTGGGCCACCCGCCAGGTCTCGTCCAGGGCATTGTTCACCAGCCACATGATGCTCTCCAGCTGCTTGAGCTTCAGCATGGCCATGGCCCGCTTCAGAAGACGGATGTCCTGTTCCATCAGCTGATAGCTGTTGGGTCTCTGGATCTTCAGCGCCACACGGGTGCCGTCCAGGAGCCACGCCTCGTGCACCTGGGCGATGGAGGCGGAGCCTACGGGGATACCGGCGATGCGCTGGAACACCTGGTTCCAGGGCTTGCCGTATTCCTCGGAGATGATCTCGCGGATCTGCATGGCGGTGATGCTGGGTGCGTCGTTGCGCAGAGACTCCAGCGCCTTGCAGTATTCCTTCGGCAGCACCTCGGGGTGCAGGCTCAGAAGCTGGCCGGTCTTGATGAAGGCGGTGCCCAGATCCTTGAACATGGCGCAGACCTTCTCCGGCGTGATCCCCTGCAGCATCTTGTGCCGGTAGGCGGCGGTCAGGATCTCGCCCAGACGCTTGGCGTCGCTGAGGGTTCCGTTTTTCGCGGTCTTGTTATCCATAGAATTACCTCACGAATTCCAATTAATAGTGTCAACTTTTTCAGTTTATAACCAGATTCCAAAAACGTCAAGTAAAAGGTTAAAAATCCGCAAAACAAAAGCTTCCCCGGCGAAAGTCGGGGAAGCCTGTATTCAGATTCGGTTATCCTCTGTGGCCGCCGGGGCCGCCCTGGGGCATTCCACCCTGCGGCATCCCGCCGGGCTGCATGCCGCCGCCCATCATCTGGTTGGTGATGGCATTGACGGTCTCGCCGTTGACGATGATGGTGCCGCCGTTGTAGGTGCCGGTGGTGTCATAGTCGAAGGGAGACTGGGCGGTGATGTCAATGGTGCCGCCGCTCACCACGATGGAGCCGTTGGAGTCGATGGCGTCGGTATCGCCCTGGCCCATGTTCACGGTGAGCTCGCCGCCGTTGATCTCGATCAGTGGACTGTAGGCGCTGGACTTCTGGCCCGCGTTGATGCCGTCGTCCGCAGCGGTGATGTCGATGGTGCCGCCATTGATCTGGACGCAGGTGGCCTCGATGCCCTCGTTGGCGGTGACGGTGAGCACACCGCTGTCGATCTGGACGATGGTGGCCGCCTTGACGCCGTTGTTGCCCGCGGTGATGTCCATGGTGCCGCCGCAGAGATAGATCCATCCGGTGGTGTCGTCGTCATCGTCGGAGGCGTTCAGGCCGTTGTTCTGCGAGTTGATGTTGATCTCGCCCTCCGCCACGGAGATAGAGTCGTTGGCCTCCAGCGCGTCGGAGGCGCAGGTGATCTCGATGGTTCCGCCGGTGATCTTCATGTCGTCCTTGGTGGTGACGCCGTTGTCCGTGGATTCGATGGTCAGGGTGCCGAGGCCGTTCAGGGTCAGGTCGGATTTTGAGAAGATGACCGCGTCGGTGTTGGTGGTGCCGTCGGCGGTGAAGGTTCCGGTGACGGAGAGGCTGTTTTCGCTGTCGGTGGTGGTGACGAACACCTTATCCGCGCTCTTCACATAGATGCAGGGAGCAGAGGTGTTCGTGATGCTGACGCCGTCCAGCACCAGCTGCACCTTGGCGTCCTCCGCCGCCTCCACCAGGATCTGTGCCTCGGTGGCGCTGCCGCTGATCACATAGACACCGGCGTCGGTGATCTTGATCGTCTCTCCGTCGGAGACGGTCAGGGGCTTGGCCTCGGAGAGATCGGCGGTCTGGGTCAGATCCCGGTCCGAAAACAGATCCGTGGCGTCGATGGCGCCGTCAGCGGTGGTGTTCGCAGCGGTAGTGACAGCCTCCACAGGCTCGACGGTTTTGGTGACGTCCTCCGCCACCTCCGAGGTGGTATCTTCCGCTTCGGTGCTGCCGGAGCCGCAGGCCGTCATTCCGACAGCCAAAAGCAGGATCAGAAAAACTGCCAATATGGATTTCAATCGTTTCATATTCATTTCCTCCGTTTGTTGGTTTCTGGCCTTAGCCTACCACCCAAACCTAAGTGCTAACTTAAAAACAAAACTTTTTTCAAATGGGCGAGGTTGATTTCCCCGGGTCAGTATGATAGAATTCTTCAAAAACCGACAGGAGGAGCGACCATGCACATTCCCATCGGCGCCAGTCAGACTGTGGAGCTGATCCCTTTTTCCGAGGCGCTTCTGGATGAAACGCCCAGGGATTACGACGCAAACCACTGGCTCTATGTTCCGTCCTTTTACACCGAATACCGTTACATTCTCGGCACCCGCGGGGAGAATCCGCTGATCTGCATCGGCATCAATCCCTCCACCGCCCAGCCCGGGGATCTGGACAACACCCTGAAAAGCGTGGAGCGCATCGCCCGAAACAACGGCTACGACAGCTTTATTATGTTCAACGTCTACGCCCAGCGGGCCACGGATCCCAACGCCATGGATCAGTGCTTCAACGCCGATCTCCACCGGGAGAACATGGCCGCCTGGCGGTATGTGCTGGGGCTCTACACCGAGGGCCGCCGCCCGGCAGTCTGGGCCGCCTGGGGCACGCTGATCGAAAAGCGCGGGTATCTGATCCCTGCGCTGCTGGACATGATCGCCGCCGGTGAGGAGGCCGGGGCCGAATGGTACACCTTCGGAAAACGCTCCAAGGCCGGGCATCCCCACCATCCGCTCTATCTCCGAGCCGACAGCACGCCGGAGCCCTTCGACGTCCGCGCCTACTGCGAGACGCTGCAGAAATAAACACAGAAAAACCGCGCCGCTCAACAGAGCAGCGCGGTTTTTGGTTCGTTCAGGAATCCTGCTCCCACTTTTTTCTCGCGTTTTCTTCGATCTCGCTACGGCCGATGACCCCCTTGGGGTTTGGGCCGTACTCGTTCTCGCCGTCCTGGCTGTCCTGTACCCACCAGAAGATCAGCAGGAGCGAGCCGATGACCGTGATAATCAGCAGCACCCACCAGCCGCTCTTGCCGATGTCGTGCAGACGCCGGACCGAAACGCCCAGGCTGGGCAAGAAGATCGCGAGGGACACCAGCGACATGAGCGTGTTGCCGAACTTCGCGCTGACCAGATGTCCCAGCAGCCAGAGTACCATGTCCAGAATGAAAACGAACAGCGTGAAGTACCAAAACTCACTTCTGCGGGCGCGCCCGTCAAAGTCCACATATTTGCTGAACACGGTTTTGATCGATTCGCCGAATGTCATGTTCTCGCGCTCCAATCTCTTTGAATTCCCGGGCTCCCCCGGTGGTTTCAAAATAGCACACAACGCCTTCTCTGTCAATGTAAAACATGAAAATGAAGCCTGCCGAAGGGGAAATTGGAGTTTGTAGGGCAGTTGATAAGAGCAATGCCTTCCCCTTGAGGGGAAGGTGGCACGGCGGATAATAGCCGTGACGGATGAGGTGGCAATCTTGCACTGCAGCCGAAACTTGGCCACCTCATCAGTCTCGCTTCGCGAGCCAGCTTCTCCTCAAGGAGAAGCCTTCCTGAGAATCCAGGCACCCCGACAAACTAGAATTTGAACTTACAGCAGTATCCACTTTTGCGATATCCACCTTTGACGAAAAAAAGAGGGAAAGGATTGCTCCCTTCCCTCGTGGATTGGTATTCGATTTACTCGGCCTCGAACTGGTCCTTGCCGACGCCGCAGAGCTCGCAGACGAAATCAGCGGGCAGATCTTCCCACTTCACGCCGGCTT
>CADCQK010000206.1 GCA_902803575.1 Oscillospiraceae bacterium | reverse complement strand
GAGCAGCGCGCGGTCGAATCGCTCGTCCGGGAAGCGTTCTGGAGCGTGTACCGGCCGGGCTGCAGCGAGCACTACGTGCTCCACGTGCTCCGGGACGATCCGGCCTTTGTGAAGGAGCTGGACTTCGTCATGGAGCAGGACGGGAAGCTGATCGGACAGAACATGTTCATGCGCACCATCATCGAGGCCGACGACGGCAGAGTGATCCCGGTTATGACCATGGGGCCCATCGGCATCACGCCGGAGCTCAAACGCCAGGGCTACGGTAAAAAGCTGCTGGACTACTCGCTGGAGAAGGCTTCGGCCATTGGCTTCGGCGCGGTGCTGTTTGAAGGGAACATCGGCTTCTACGGCAAGAGCGGCTTCGACTACGCCAGAAACTTCGGCATCCGTTACCACGATCTGCCGGAGGGGTCGGACGACTCGTTCTTCCTCTGCAAAGAGCTGATCCCGGGTTATCTCGACGAAATCACGGGCGTCTATCAGACGCCGCAGGGCTACTACGTGGACGACGCGGACGTGGAGGAATTTGATAAAGCATTTCCGCCGAAGGAGAAGCTGAGACTGCCGGGACAGATTTTCTGAGCGAATCGGTGAACCAAAAAGCGGGAGCCGGTGCACCCCATGTGATGCGCCGGCTCTTGCGAAAAGAGAATGAAGGAAGCGTCAGTTATGAAAAACCTGGTGCTGTATATCCACGGCAAGGGCGGCAGTGCCGCAGAAAGTGAGCATTATCGGCCGTTGTTTCCCGACCGTGAGGTGATCGGTCTGGATTATCAAACCTTTACCCCGTGGGAAACGGGAGCAGAAATTTTTGCCGCAGTGACAAAGCTGAAAGAACAGTATGAAAGCATCATGCTGATCGCGAACAGCATCGGCGCGTATTTCAGCATGCACGCAGGGATCGATGGACTGATCGGCAAGGCGTATTTCATTTCTCCCGTTGTTAATCTGGAGCGGCTGATTCTGGACATGATGCACTGGGCGAGTGTCACAGAAAAACAGTTGGAAGCGGAAGGCGTCATCGCAACGGATTTCGGTGAGGATCTGTCGTGGGACTATCTGTGCTATGTGCGGGCGCACCCCATCCGATGGACTGCTCCGACCGAGATCCTCTACGGGAGCCGCGACGATCTGACCGCATACGAAACGATCAAAGCATTTGCAGAAACACATAACGCCCGCCTGACCGTCATGGAGGGCGGGGAGCACTGGTTTCACACGGCGGAGCAGATGCAGTTTCTGGACAACTGGATCACAGGAGGGAAACCATGAAAATTCTGGTATTCAACGGCAGCCCCAAACGGGACAACAGCGATACCCTGCGCATCACCCGCGCCTTTCTGGATGGAATGCAGGAGGCGGCGGTTGTAACAGAGCCCCGACTTGCCTCCTTCGCAAAGCGGGGCACCAGTTCGCCCGGATGCGGGAGATCGCGCCGGAGCTGATCGCGGAGATCGGCACGCCCATGATCCCGGAGGAACAGTATGCAGCCATCGTGAACGGCGGCGTTTGAGCAGCGCAACAGACAGTTGCGTGTGCAGTCGGCGCATCCGTGATAGAATGAGCCCAAGGAGGGATTATTATGAATACAAAAGATATCTTGCTGGAACTCAGAACGAAAAAGGGGCTTTCTCAGGACGAACTGGCGGAGAAGGTCTTTGTGACCCGGCAGGCGGTGTCCCGCTGGGAAAACGGTGAGACGGTGCCGAATACCGAGACCCTGAAGCTGCTGTCCAGACTGTTCGATGTGTCCATCAACACACTGCTGGGGGAGCCGCGAAAGCTGCGATGCCAGTGCTGCGGCATGCCGCTGGAGGATGCGATCCTCAGCCGGGACGCCGACGGCGCGCTCAACGAGGATTACTGCCAGTGGTGCTATGCCGGCGGGACCTATACTTACAGCAATATGGATGATCTCATCAACGTCTGCGTGGGTCATATGGTGACGCCGGAGTTCACGGAAGCCCAGGCTCGCGCCTATATGCAGGAGCTGCTGCCCACGCTGGATTACTGGAAACGCTTCGAGGAGCTCAGCGACGGCGGCGAGTTCGAGGCGTTCAAAAAGCAGCTGATCGATGAGATCAATGCGCTGCACATCGAGGGTATGCCGCATCTGGAAAAGCTGAATGCGCTGGTCGGGCGCGACGTCAATCTTGCCTATCGGCTTCCCAATGGCAGCTGCGTGCAATTCCTGAATGACCAGACGACCTATCTCGGCAATCAGCTGGAGTCAGAATTCGGCGGCGAGCGCTGCTTCGGCGTCCTTGCGAATATGGATTTTATCCTGATCTGTACCTATGGCGCAAAGGGAAGCGATCCGGAGCTTGTGCTCTATAAGAAAAGATAACAATCGGTCTTTCTACATATACGCCAACAGGCGGCGGGGAGCGATCCCCGCCGCTGTTTTCATACCTGTGTCTCAGAAAAGCGGATACGATCCGGTGACATCTGTTCTGGGCTGTTCATCTGCTGTTTTTGATATTTTGCATTACAATCATCTTTTTCTGAAATATAGATGGCATTAAAATGAATGCTGTGTTATAATAAACAAAATCGATTGGTTATGACGCAATTCATTCTGGAGCAATCAATATGGTTGGAAGCAAAATCATCATCATAGGCTGCCCGGGGGCCGGCAAGAGCACGTTTGCACGAAAGCTCCGGGATCAGACGGGGCTACCGCTCTACTATTTGGATATGCTGTTTCACAATCCGGATAGGACTACCGTCAGCCGGGAGGAATTTGACGCAAGGCTGCACGAGATCCTGAAACAGGACGCATGGATCATCGATGGCAACTATCAGAGAACCCTCCCGCTGCGCTTTGAAGCGTGTACTGACGTTTTCTTTTTTGACCTGCCGGTGGAGCAGTGCCTGGAAAACGCAGCCGCTCGCATTGGGCAGGCCCGTGAAGATCTGCCCTGGGTGGAGCTTGAATTTGACGAGGATTTCCGGCAGTACATCCTGGATTTTCCGCGGGATCAGCTGCCGAAGATCCGGAAGCTCATAGAGCAATATCACGAAGCACGAACCATCACTGTGTTCCGCTCCAGAGACGAAGCGGACGCATGGCTTACCCGGTTGAGACGAAGCATATGATCAAGCTGAAATACGGTAATACGAATACCTTCTTCATCCACGGTCTGCTGCTGGACACCGACTTTGCCGGCACCCTCCCGGCATTCTATCAGGTCCTGAAGAAAAACGGACTGAAAGTCGGGGACATCCGGTACGTTCTGGCGACCCATTATCACCCGGATCACATGGGGATCCTCGGCGATCTGGCGGAGCAGGGGGCGAAGCATCTTCTGATGGACGTGCAGAAGGATTCGATTCACGGCGCTGATTACATTTTTGAGCGGGAAGGCCTTCCCTTTGTGCCATTGATGGAATCGAATGCAACGGTCATCTCCTGCGCCGAGAGCAGAGCCTTTCTCGCGGAGCTTGGAATCGCCGGTGAGATCATTTCCATCCCAAGCCACAGCCGGGACAGCGTGGCGCTCATTTTGGATGACGGGGATTGTTTCGTGGGCGATCTTGAGCCTTTCGAGTATCTGGAGGCCTACGGGGAGAACAAACAACTGGAGAACGACTGGGCACAGATTCTGTCATATCATCCGAAACGAATCTTCTTTGCCCACGCACCTGAAAGAAACCTGAAAGACTAAAAAGGAGGCAATAAAATGGAGACCCTGTTTGATTACCTGAAATGGATGGGAGATTTCCCGATTGCGGCAACCGGTATGCGGGAAGCAGACGCGCTGGTGCTGGGCGTCCTGAGCTATTTTGACCTGACGCCCCTGTTTGCGGGGGAGGACGATACGCACACCCTCAGCGAATGCCTGCAGCTGATTGAGGCGGATCAGGTGAAGGTGATGGTGAACACCAAGGGGCAGGACTACATCGGTTTCCTGCGTCTTGCTGCGGAATCGGAGCGGTTCGGCAAGCTCAGAATGGCGCACTACATCGACGTGCTGCTCAACGATCCGCCGGTGCAGTTTGCCGCAGTCACATTTCAGGATGACACGGATCTGAATTTCCTCGTCTATCGCGGCACAGATCAGTCCCTGGCCGGGTGGCAGGAGGACTTTATGATCAGCTTTACCCGCACCCGCGCCCAGACCCGGGCGCAGGCTTATGCCAACGCCTATGTGGAGGCCGGGAAGCGGAACTACCTGATCGGCCACTCCAAGGGCGGCAACGAGGCGCTTTTCGCCGCGGCCAATCTGCGGGACAGCAAGTGGGGTGATGTTGTACATGTGTACATCCTGGACGGACCGGGACTCTGCCCGGAGGTTCTGGATATGAGCGGCATGGATCGGGTAAACGAGAAGGCGACTCACATCGTTCCGGTGTTCTCCATCGTGGGTAAGCTCTTTGCCGCCAAGCTGGATGACACCAGAATCGTGCAGTCCTCCGCCTCCGGCTTCCAGCAGCACAGTCTGATCACCTGGGGCGTTGACCACGGAAAGCTTGCAGCTGCCGAGGAAAACGATCCCACCAGCTGTTGGCTGAACGCGGCCGTGGACAGCTGGATCGGAGAGGTGGAGCAGGCCGACCGCGCCACCCTGGTGACCGATTTGTTTGAATCTCTTGCTGCCGGCGGCGCGGACAGTCTGGATGATCTGTCTGCCGGAGGCCTCGGCGGACTGGAGCCGGTTTTGAAGCGGATGAAGTCCTCCAGCGAGACCACCCACAAGCTCCTGGCAGAGCTGCCGAAGCATGCCGTGAAGCAGACCATCGAGACGCTCCGCAGCAAGTTCACCCCGGACGGGGAGGCGGATGATCTGAAACCGGCGGAGCCTGTGAAAGTCTGAACGGATTTGCTTCGTGAGTTGATGACGTCGAAAAAGGAGAAATAAAATGTCTGAGAATAGCAAGAAGGGGATCCAGGCCCTCAAAGCCGCTGTTTCAAAAGGAGCAACGGCAGTGGACATGGATGCAGTGAAGGAAAAAGCACTGAAAGCCAGCGAGTCCATTGGTGATAAGGCGATCGAAATCCGGGATTCTGCCCTTAGTCTGAAAGATGACATTGCCGATAAGCTTACAGAGTTGGATCGAATGCTGGAATCCTCTATTACGGAGTATAATGATGTCTATACGCTGATGAATGATAAGGGTGTGCAGTTGTTTTTGGAGCGCAGCAGGGCATTGGATACGATCGGACTTGTTGAGCATCTGATTAACAGTATAGCCAATCACCCGAAATCTTTCGATGCTGACTTTCAGGAAATTGTTTTGCAGCGGGATTCCTTTATGAATACATGTGAGTTTGGACAGCGGGAGCTTCAAGCAGCTCGAGAAGCCGCGGGCGGTGCCGGTGCTGGGCTGGCTGCTGGTGCTTCTGTAGCTTTTATGGCTCCAACAGCTGCTATGTGGGTTGCAACGACCTTTGGTACCGCATCCACCGGAACCGCAATTTCTACGCTGTCCGGTGTGGCTGCTACAAACGCCGCATTGGCGTGGCTGGGCGGAGGCGCGGTCTCTGCTGGCGGTGGAGGTGTTGTTGCTGGAAACGCGCTGCTCGCTATGGCCGGACCGATTGGTTGGACCATTGCTGGTGCGACACTGTTGACTTCAATTCTTCTGTTCTCCAATAAGAAAGCAAAGTTGAATAAACAGAAAAACGAAGAGATTGAGAGTGTAAAGAAAAACACAGAACTGCTTCGCGAGGTAGATGCACAGATCCAACAGATTTTGGCTGAAACCGAATCTATCCGAACTGGTTTGAATGGCGCATTTATGAACTGTTTAAGCATGTTCCAGCAGGATTACACTGCCTTTTCTGATGAACAGAAAAAGCGCCTTGGTGCGCTAGTAAATCAGACGAAGGCGCTCTCTGCTATGTTTGGAAAAACGATAGTTTAATGAGGAACGAGAATCTATGGATGTTTTGCAAGATCTTGTGATCGACGAACTGATTTCGTCACCGGTGGGTCAAAAGCTTCGTGATGCCATGGAAATTGCAGAAACTGTCCAAAGCCATATCTATGCGCTGATGGGTAATGGCAAAGACGAGCAATTTACGCTTCTGAAAATTGGGACTGTGTTTCAGCTGTTTTTAGTTGATACATTGGCATCTGGAAAAAAGCCAAATGAGTTGACAGATAAAGATTGGAAGAACATTGCATCTCAGGTTTCTCGCTATGCGATTCTGGAGGAAGATCAGAGCTACAGCGAATTTGTTTTTTCACGGTATTCAGATTATATCCGGATATCTGCAAAGGCCATTTCAAAAACAGCTTCGAAAGAAAACGTAAGTGCAATCATATCTCTTGCCGATGAGATCAACAGCCTTTGTGCTCAGTTCAGAGAAGAGACTATTACAGAATCCTCCTATGTAGAAGATTGTTTATGGCTTTCTATGGAGGCGATGATAAAACTGCTTGCGGCGTCACTCGGATCGCTTATGGGTAAAGAGCTTTCGATGCTGACGCAGGCGGTTTCCCAGCTTGCCTTTGAATATGGCAGATATGTCTTGTACGCCAGAGAACAGGCACTTCTGGACGCGTATTTGAACAATCAGCGCGTTCTGGACGATCAGCTGCAGCGTCAATTTGACACATTCCGTCAGGATCTTCAGGAAAACGCAGCACAATTCCAAGCTCTGATTGACAATGCTTATTCTTCAGATATTCACGATACACTGAGGCATTCGGCTGCGCTTGCGAGAGCAGCAGGAATGAATGAAAAGGACGTGCTGAAATCCATCGAGGATGTCGATTCGTTCTTTTTGGATGAATAGATATTGAAAGTAGGTTAAAGGAGCAACATATGATTCGAAATGTCATTCTACTATTTGCGTTGGCGCTGGTTCTCTGCGGCTGCTCCGGAAGCAAAGCCGAAGGCGGAATGCAGTATGAATTGCAATCGGTCCACAAAGTCAGCGGCAGGCAGGGTGTCTGCGTGGAAGGAGATTATTACTGGGTCAGCGGCTCCACGACCCTGACCAAGCACGACCGCAACTGGAACGTGGTTGCGGAGAATACAGATCCCTTCAAGGGCTTCGAACTGGAAGTCAACCACATCGGTGATATTGATGTCTACAACAACGAGCTCTATTTGGGTGTGGAGTACTTCATGGACGGAGAAGGGAAGAACATCCAGGTCGCGGTCTATGACGGCGATACGCTGGAACTGAAGCGGGTCTTCCCGTTCCGGGCGGACACCGGGCAGCTGGAGTGCAGCGGCATCGCGGTGGATCCGGATTCCGGGACCGTTTACATGTCCTCGTGGATCGACGACGCCTCCAGCAGCTGTCTTTACATGTATGACCTGGACTCCGGCGATTATAAAGGGAAGCTGGAAATGGATCCGCCGCCCCAATGGCTGCAGGGCGTTGCGTATTACAACGGAAACCTGTATGTGACCAGCGATGACGGCGATGCGGACGATGATGCACCGGATCATATGTATCGCGTGGATGCCAAAACCGGAGAAGTGGTTCTGGAAAAGACCTTTGACGATGTGACCCGTCAGGGTGAGATCGAGGGCCTGACCTTTGATGCGGAAAGGGGAGAATTCCTCCTTCTGTACAACCGCGGTGCCAGGATCGTCGCCGGTATGCCATCTGGCTTCTACGAAGGATATGATGAGGAGATCCACGAGGTGTTCGTCTATCGCATGACCTGAATGCCACCGGAGCAGAAGCCTGAAAAGCAGAAACCCCACACTTTGTTGATGCAGAGTGTGGGATTTTTCTGTTTCATTGTGTTTGATACTGCTTCGTCAGCCGCTCCGCTTCCTCACGCATTTGCTGCACTACATCCTCGGGTGCTGTGATGCGCACACCGGCGCCGAGGGCAAAGATCCAGCCCAGGAAATGCCGGCTTGGCACCACGGTCACCTGGGCAGTGAATCGGTCCTCTCCCAGTGGGCTTACGGTGATATCCCGGCCAAAGCGGTCAAGGATCGTGCCGACCATGTTGTTTTCTCCCTCAATGGTCACGGTACGCTCCTCACCGCCGAACATGCCGAAGATGCTCTTGGAATACTTTGCGGTGTCGAAGTCCTGAAAGGCCTCCCGTCCTTCGCGGCGTTCCTCCGTTACAGAGAGCTTCAGCATTTTGTCCACGCGGTAGTGCTTGATCTTCTCGTCGGCAGAGTCATAGCCCACCAGATAGTAATACTCATCGTCCCACAGAAGGTTCCATGGACTCACCTGATACCACGCACCGTCGTGCCGCAGCTCCGGTTCCTTTTTCACATTCCAGTTGAAGTACTGGAACCGTACCTGCCGGTTGGAGCCGATGGCTTCGTGCAGCTGGTCGACGGTGTAATAGATGCTCTCGTTCATGCTCTTGACCCGGCCGGAGATCAGCACCTGGCGGTGGAGATGGGTGGCGTCATACTTGCTGACGAGTCCTTCCAGCTTCTTGATAAGATCCCGGGACTTGTTCACCGAGATGAACTTCGCGCTCTGCACGGAATCCACCAGCAGCTTCAGCTCCGGCAGCTGGAAATCACGGTCGCCCAGATGGTAGTACACGTTCCGCTCTCGCCGCTCACTGATGATGTCATAGCCGTAATCCTTCAGCGCCTGCAGATCGGTGTACAGGGTCTTGCGCTCCACGACAACCTGCTGCTCCTTCAGCCGGTCGATGAGTTCCTCCTGGGTCAGCCCGTGACTGTCGTCCGTCTCCCGTGAGAGGATCTGCGCCAGATACAGCATTTTCAGCTTTTGATTCTCACCCTTTGCCATAGCGGAGCACCTCCAAACGAATCTGCCCCCATTATATCAAAGAACCCATCGAAAGAAAAGGGAAAAACAAGTTCCGAGTACAATTTTTTGTACTCGGTTTTTGTATAATGGAGACATCAATACCGAAGGAGGGTTTGCGACATGCAGGACAAAGAAATCAAAATGGAGGAAATCATGGGCGAAGTCGCAGAAAAGCTGAACAGACTGGACGGCGACCCGGAATGGAAGCAGAAGATTTCCAACATCGTGCGGCGCATCCTTTCGGAATACACCGCGTGAATCGAGAAAGGAAGGACATCATGGAGAGAAAAAACGATCAGAAAACCGAAATGCTTCTTCGGGAGCTGGCAGAGAAAATGGAAGCCCTCTATGAGGAGCAGACCTGCCGGATGCGCGTCATCGAATCGGTGCAGATGCTGCTGGATCGAACAGCGTAAGATCAAACAAATCACAGCAAAAGCCCCTCTGACATCCGTCAAAGGGGCTGGTTTTTATGGTTTTGAGAATTACAGCAGCTTGATCCCGGCAGCCTTGCAGGCTTCCAGCGTCTCGGTGTCCCAGACGGAGGACTGTACCTCACCGATGTGGGCTTTGCCCAGCAGCAGCATGGAAAGCCGACTCTGGCCGATGCCGCCGCCGATGGTCAGGGGCAGCTCGCCGTTTAAGAGCATCTTGTGATACGTGCGCTCCCGTCGGTCGTCGCAGCCGGAGATGGTCAGCTGCTTGTCCAGGGTCTCGGGATCCACCCGGATGCCCATGGAGGAAAGCTCGAAGGCGCAGCCCAGCAGGTCGTCCCAGTAGAGCAGGTCGCCGTTCAGGTTCCAGTCGTCATAGTCGGGGGAGCGCCCGTCGTGCCGCTGTCCGGATTTCAGCGCGCCGCCGATGCCGATCAGGAAAGCGGTGGGGTGCTCCTGCAGGAAGGCGTTCTCCCGCTCCTTTGGAGTTTTCTCCGGCCACCGATCCTCCAGCTCCTGGGTGGTGACGAAGGTGACCGTGGAACTCAGCTCCGGCAGCTGCTTCAGCTGGGGATAGATGGCTCTCAGGGTGCGCTGGGTGTCCGTCACCGCGGAGGCGATGTCCATGACGGTGCTCTTGAGGTAGTCCAGGTTCCGGTCTTTCATTTCGATGACCTTTTCCCAGTCCCACTGATCCACATAGACCGAGTGAAGATTGTCCAGCACGTCCTCGTCCCGGCGGATGGCATTCATGTCGGTATAAAGACCCTTTCCGGGGTAGAAATCATAGAGATGCAGAGCCATGCGCTTCCACTTGGCCAGCGACTGCACCACCTGGGCGTCCCGGCCGATGTTGGGAATATCAAATGAAACCGGCCGCTCGTAACCGTTCAGGTTGTCGTTCAGGCCCGTGCGCTCCTCCACGAACAGCGGCGCGGAGACGCGGTAGAGATTCAGATTTGCGGCCAGCTGGTCTTCGAAGAGACGCTTTAACAGGCCAATGGCTTTCTGGGTGTCATAGGTGTTCAGGAGGCTCCGGTAGCCCGCAGGGACAATGGTGTTCATTTGGATTCCTCGCTTTCAGTCAGGATGCCGACGATCTTGTGATAGATGGATTCCGCGTCGGCGCGGAAGGTGCTTTCCATGGTGGACGCCGCCTGCTCGTTGGCAGCCAGAAGCCGCAGCTCCAGGATCGGGCTGACCCCGTCAGAAACCGACAAATGCACGGTGCACAGACCGTCATCATCCATGCTGTGCTCGGCGGTGATCAGCGCCGCTCTGCGCATCTGTGCCGCCAGAGGCGCGGTCAGCTTCAGCGCCTTGGTGCGAACGGAGTAGGGAATGCTGCTGCCCACGGCCTCCACATTCTGACGGCCGAGATCTGTGATCTGGTATTTCCGATCCTGCTCCGTAATCTGACCGCTCTCCGTGAGCTCCGCCAGACAGTCAGAGTAGTCGAAATACCCGATGCCGTCGTCACAGAAGACCAGCTCCGACAGCTTCAGCTCGTCCACCGGCGCCGGGAGCTCGTTGAGCACAAACAGAATCAGGATTTTGATATCCAGTTTTTCGTGGATAAAACCGAATCGTTCCATGGTGATCCCTCACTTTAATACGATGTATCATTATAGCGCATCCGGCGCCCAACGTCAACCGATGGTGCCGGTTTTTTCCAAGAAAACTGCACATTTGCGCCGCACTCGCATAGACTGTAGGGAAGCATGCTTCAAATCTTCCTAGGGAGGTCATTTTATGCCAGACAGAATCGTACCCGGCCCGGTGGAGGCCGACGCCGCCATTCGGGAAGCGGTCTGCGCCCACACGAGAAAGGTATTCGACGGCTGCCGCGATAAGGACTGCGTGGAGGATCTTCGCCTGTATCCCACGCTCTCCTCTCAGGCGCTGATCGACACCGCCTTCAGCCTTCGCCCAAGGACGGCGGATCTGCTCTACGCCCAGGTGGATGTTCAGGAGATCACCTTCAACCGGGGCTATTACACCGTGGATGTCACCTATTTCTATCGTGTCCAGGGCGAGACCTATCCGGGCGGAGAGACGATCACCGGACTTTCCGTGTTCAACAAGCGCGTGATGCTCTTCGGCAGCGAGGCCAGCGCCAAGGTCTTCACTTCCTCGGATACGGAGCGGATCGTGGACGCGGGCCTGCCCATCGGCGTGGTGGAGGCAGTGGATCCCATCAACCTGCACATGAAGGTGGTGGAAAATAAGACGCCGTCTGAGGAAAGAGCGGAGATCCAGATCCCGGACTGGATCCTGGAGACCTTCGGTGAAGAACTGGTCATGACCGATCAGCCGCGCAATGTGTATGTGACCGTTGGCCAGTTTTCCATCATCCGTCTGGAGAGAGACACCCAGCTGCTGCTGCCGGCCTATGATTACTGCGTTCCGGAGAAGGAGTGCGAGGCCACCACGGAGGATGATCCCTGCGCCATGTTCAGCCGGATCGAATTCCCCATGGACGAATTCTTCCCCCCGGACACTGTCGTGGAGGAAGAAAACTATCGAAGCCTCCGATAATCGAAAGCACCGCCATCCACGGCGGTGCTTTTCCGTGTGGACAGGTTCTAAAGGGGCGGATGACTCCATATGCTGTTGCGAACCAATGGGGGAGGCGCACCGTTGAAACTTCCGTTTGAACTGAGAAACCTGCTGCCGCCGGATCTTCTGCCTGCGCTGGACGAAGCGGAGATCGAGCATCCGGAGGAGCTTCGGCTCCGCATCGGACAGAAACTCGCAGTGGTAACCGCGACGGACACTGTGCATCTGAACAGTCCGAAAATCACAGCGCAGCATCTGGATCATCTTCTGGAGCGGGCCTCCGGCTTTTCCGCCCATGTGAGCAGCGAACTGCTGCGGCAGGGGTATCTGCACACGGCCGCCGGGTGCCGGATCGGGTTTTGCGGCACCGTGACCGGGGACGGAACAGTTCTGCGGGCGCTGACATCTGCCAGCATCCGTATCCCAAGGGCGGTTCCGGGCTGCGCCGCGGATGTGGCAGGCCAACTGCTCCGGGACGGGCTGGAAAACACTCTGCTGCTGTCTCCTCCGGGCTGCGGGAAGACTACCCTGCTGCGGGATCTGATCCGATCCCTGTCAGCGTGCGGATACCGTATTTCTGCTGCGGACGAGCGGGGAGAACTGGCTGGGCAGAGCGGCAGAAAGCTGGGCTTCGATCTGGGGCCCAACACGGATGTGATGACCGGCGGCGTCAAGGCGGAATCTGCCATGATGCTGCTGCGAGCCATGAATCCACAGATCCTTGCCTTTGATGAGATCACAGCTGCACAGGATCTGGAGGTGATCCGGCAAGCGGCGGGCTGCGGCGTCACGCTGCTGGCTACGGCTCATGCGGAGAGCAGAGCCCTGATGAAATGCCGTCCGCTCTATCGGGAACTGCTGGACAGCCGGATCTTCCGAAAGGCTGTCTGGATCCGGATCGAACACGGCCGCCGGTTGTATGAAATGGAGCGGCTGTGATGCTGCGTCTGCTGGGAGCTGCGCTGCTGTTATTTGGCGCATTGTGGCTGGGGAGATATGCCTCCGCTTGTTTGCGAGGGAGGCCAAAACAGCTTCGGAGCTGGGTCGATGCCCTGGAACTCCTCCGCTCAGACATTGCGGCAATGTCACCGCTGCCGGAGGCCATGCTCCACGCAAGCCGAATCGGGGGCTGTGCAGGCTGTTTTCTGGAATCGGTTGCGGCGCGGCTGGAGCAGGAAAACCAAATGTTTGCCGTTACATGGAATGAAGCGCTGCGGGGTCAGCCCCTGCGAGATCGTGAATTGGACAGCCTTTCCGCACTGGGTGCCCAGCTGGGACGATACGAGGCGTCTACCCAGCTGCGGGCGCTGGAGCGGTGTATTTGTGATTTCACGCAATGGGAACAGGAAGCGACGGACAAGACCCGGGAAGAGGCCGGACTGCGGCTGCGGCTGATCGGAGCGGCAGGGGCGCTGCTGCTGATCGTGCTCTGGTGAGGGGAGGAACCATGGAAGTTGATCTGATTTTTCGAATTGCTGCGGTGGGGATCCTGGTGGCGGTTCTGAACCTGCTGCTCAGCCGGGCGGGGCGGGATGAGCAGGCGCTCATGACCACGCTGGCAGGACTGGTAGTGGTGCTGGTGCTTGTGATCCAGAAGATCAGTGATCTCTTCGGTCTCATCAAGAGCCTTTTTTCCTTCTGATGCATGGGGCTTGTTTTGAAGGCAATCCTGCTGGCGGTGACCGCAGGACTGGCTGCCTCTGCGCTTCAAAAGTCCGCTCCGGCCTTTCCGTTGCTGCTGGGACTGGCTGCCGGCGCGGGGATCCTGCTTTTGACCCTGTCGCTTGCGTCACCGATCGTGTCATTTCTGCATCGGGCAGGGGAGATGATCTCCCTCTCCGGCGTTTATCTGACGCCCATGTGGAAGTGCCTTGCCATTGGGGTTCTGGAACGGATCGGAACCGCTCTTTGCAAAGACGCGGGACAGGCTTCCGCCGCAGAGGCCATTCGGCTGGCGGCAGCAACGGCTGCGCTGTACGCGGCGCTCCCGCTGCTGGAGGAATATCTCTCCCTTCTGGAAAGGCTGCTTTGACGCTGATGCTGGTTATGATCCTTTTCGTGGCTCTCACGCTGTCTGCAAAGGCTGAGGAACTAAGGCCGGAGGACTTCGGTGTGGATCAGGTGACTTCGGCGCTGCCG
>CADCQK010000205.1 GCA_902803575.1 Oscillospiraceae bacterium | reverse complement strand
GGGGTTTTTGTTGGAGTTTTCCTGCTTGGCCTCCTCGTTGTTGCACTCGATGAGACTGAGGATGCGGTCGTCCGTGGTGTTCGCGCGGCGCACCAGGCTGCGCGTATACCGATAGGTGATATACGCCTTTGCCACCTCGAACGCGCCGTGCGCCATGATCTGCTTTTCCACCATGTCCTGGATCTCCTCCACGGCGGCGCTGCGGCCCAGCTCCTGGCAGGACAGCTCCACGCTCTCGGCGATGCGCTGAATCTGCTTCGGCGTCATGCGCTCGCTCTCGTCCACGGCGTTGTTCGCTTTTGTGACGGCCATGATGATCTTTGTGATGTCAAACGTCATCTCAGAGCCGTTTCGCTTGATAATTTTCATATCCGTTCCCTCTCTGACTTCGCGCGCGCGGCCGCATAGACCCCGCTATGTTGGGTGACGCGCCCGCATTTTTGTGTTTCTAGCGGGATCATCATACAACATCTTGTGGTCAGTGTCAATCACCAAATCTACATTTTGTGTAGTTAACATAAATTTTATTTCAGAATCTGTGCAAAATTCTACAAAGCCCAGGGCCGCCCGGATCGGGCGGCCCTGGCGCGCTTTCAGCGATGCGTCATTCGGTCGCGTACCCGAGCGGATTTTTCGTCTGCCAGTTCCAGCTGTCGCGGCACATATCCTGGATGTTGTACTGCGCGCGCCAGTGCAGAATCTCGGCGCTCTTGTCCGGGCAGGCGTAGCACACCGGCAGGTCGCCGGGACGCCGGTCCACAAAGGCGAAGGGCACCACCAGATGGTTGGCGGTCTCGAAGGCGCGCACCATCTCCAGAACGCTGCTGCCCTTGCCGGTGCCGAGGTTGAAGACGCTCTCGCCGGTGTGGGCGTCCATGTAGGCGATGGCGGCCACATGGCCCTTGGCCAGATCCACCACGTGAATGTAGTCGCGGATGCAGGTGCCGTCGGGGGTGTCGTAGTCGTTGCCGAAGATGTTCAGCCGCTCTCTTCTGCCGATGGCGGTCTGGGAGATGAAGGGCATCAGGTTGTTGGGGATGCCTCTGGGATCCTCACCGATGAGGCCGCTGGCGTGGGCGCCCACGGGGTTGAAGTAGCGCAGCAGCACCACGGACCAGCTGGGATCCGCCACCACGCAGTCGCGCAGCACCTGCTCGCAGACGTACTTGGTCCAGCCGTAGGGGCTGGTGCAGGCGCCGGTGCGGCTGGTCTCGTACAGCGGCATCGGATTATCGCCGGAGTAGACCGTGGCGGAGGAGGAGAAGATGATCTTCTTCACGTTGTGTTTCCGCATGGTCTGCACCAGCACGATGGTGGAATTCAGGTTGTTGTCGTAATATTCCAGGGGCATGCGCACGCTCTCGCCCACGGCTTTGAGGCCGGCGAAGTGGATGACGCAGTCGATCTGATGGCGGCGGAACACCTCGTCCAGGCGCTCCCGGTCGCGAACGTCAATCTCATAGAACGTGACGCCCTTGCCGGTGATCTGCTCCACACGGCGCCCTGCCTCGGCGCTGGAATTCACCAGATTGTCGACGATGACCACGTCCATGCCCTGATTCAGCAGCTCCACGCAGGTGTGGCTGCCGATGTAACCCATGCCGCCGGTTACCAGAACTGTCATAATAAAACCTCCCAAGGTCTGATTTCACGTCTCCCATTGTAGCGAAAAACCGGCGATTGTGCAACCGGAATTTAACGGATTTCCGATGAATCTATCGATTTTTTCGCCATTTTTAACTGATCGGAAAACGATTTCCCTTTAAATGAATGAATTTTGTGAATTCTGCCGATTGACGAAATCTGCAAAACGCCGTAAACTAAGCACAACCTTTCGCAGCGGCGACGGGCCGGTACAATTTGCTTTCTCCTTTGTTATCACCTACCTACCTCTATCTCCTCCCGTACCGGAAAAACGGACGATTCCCAACGTCGCTGCGGAATTTATCATATGCCAGTGCCGCAAGGCACGTTTTTTGTTTTAAAACCAAATCCAAAGATGGAAAATGCCCCCACAGCGAAAGCTGTGGGGGCATGCGGTTTTATACGGCGTTCAGGTTTCTGAAATCTGGATTAGAACCAGCCCAGATCGAAGAAGCCGCTGATCTGCACCAGCAGAACGAAGACCATGACGATGGGAACAACGATCTTCATGCAGAAGCCCCAGAAGCCCATCAGACCAGCACCGGCGTTGGAACCGGTCTTGATCTCGTCTTCGAAGAACTTCGGCTTCAGCTCGTAGCCGATCATCAGCGCCATGAACAGAGCGCCGACCGGCATTGCGATACCCTCAGACCACACATCCATGAAGTCGAGCCAGCAGTCATTCCAGGTGCCGACCTTCCAGCCGAACATATCGGCGGGAGTGAAGGGACGCTCGGCCAGACCGTCGACACAGACAAAGATCGCGAAGATCATGATGACAACGCAGACGATACCGACGGTACGGGGACGGCTGACCTCGTGGCCCTTGGCAGAGGCGCGGTCGATGAAGGTGACGCTGACAGCCTCGACCAGAGAGATGGCGGAGGAGACAGCAGCGATCAGAACCAGAACGAAGAACAGCAGGCCGATGACAGCGCCCAGAACGCCCATGTCATGGAACACGTTCTGCAGGGTGCTGAACAGCAGGCCGGGGCCGTTGAGCTTGATCTCAGCAACGGAGCTGAGCTCACCGGCGTCGATCTGCGCCATGCCGTGGGCAACAGCCGCGGGGATGACAGCGATACCGGCCATGATGGCAACCAGGGTATCAGCGCAGACGATGAGGACGGAGTTCTTCGGCAGGCTCTCATTCTTGCTCAGGTAGGAGCCATAGGTGATCATGGCGCCCATTGCCAGAGACAGGGAGAAGAACATCTGACCGGCAGCGGTAGCCAGGACGCTCAGCCAGCTGGGGCTGGCCTCAGCGAAGGAGCCGTAGCTCACGCCGTCAATGACGATCTCCTTGGTGGAGAAGCCGGGGACGAACATGAACTTCAGACCGACGGAAGCGTACTTCATGGTCAGAGAGCGGATGATAACGATCACGAGCAGGACGAACAGAGCTGGCATGCCGATCTCGTTGAACTTCTCGATGCCGCCGCCAACGCCGTTGCGGTTGATGAAGTAGCAGATGAGCATGAACAGCAGCGTGCAGCCGATGCC
>CADCQK010000204.1 GCA_902803575.1 Oscillospiraceae bacterium | reverse complement strand
TACGGGGGTTGGAGTTAATGTGTCTGGCGGCGTGGTATGTCTGCCGGCCGGTTTGGGGCCAGCCGGCAGAACGCCCCCAAACGATAAAGCGGTAAGAAAGGTCACCGCCGTTATCCAAATTGAAATATCCATATATTGGCTATCAATAGATACTTTTAGCCCATAGTTATGGATTATCAAAAAGTATTATATATCAATTGTTTTTTTAAATCAAGAATGAATTGGATTTAATAAGAAATTGTAGCTTTTTTCTCCCTTTTGCTTGATGCCAATGGGTTTTGTTTGGCCATTTTTATTCAACTTCATAATCGCGGCTTCCTCCGGCTGTCATTGGATTTCCAGGTTTTCCGGCGCTCTCGATATTATGTAAATCTAATAATCCTGTCCGGAAGCATCCGCCGGGTTCCCGCCTCCCCCGGCAGCATACGCGGCGGTGCTGGAGAATAGGCTCAAAAAAAGGGGACGCCGACACGGGCCGCGCTTGTCAGAAAGGGGGATCTGATGTAAAATGATGCCATCAAACAACGGAGAGACGGATATGAAACAGATTCGATTTTTGCTGGCCTTCCTGCTGCTGGCGGCGCTGGCGGCCATTCCCGGGAGAGGCGCCTTCCGGGACGTGCCCGCGGACGCCTATTACAAGAATCCCGTGGACTGGGCGGTGGAAAGCGGCGTCACCGACGGCGTCTCGGAGGATGCATTCGCCCCCGACGCCCCCTGCACCCGGGCCCAGATCGTGGGGTTCCTCTGGAAGCTGGCGGGCAGACCGGAGTCGGAGCCGCTCACGCGGTTCGAGGATGTGGATCCGGAAAGCTGGTACTATGCGCCCATCTGCTGGGCGGTGGAAAACGGCGTCACCGACGGGGTCTCAGACTCGGAATTCCAGCCCGACCGCACCTGCACCAGAGCCGAGGGCGCCGCGTTCCTCTATAAATACTACGGCCGCGAAGCTGTAACCGGGGCGGTGCCGTTTCACGATGTGAGCCGCTCCGACTGGTTCCACAGCGCGGTGCTCTGGTGCGCCCAAAAGGGCGTCGTCAGCGGCGTGACCCGGACGGAATTCGCGCCTTTCGAGGTGTTCACCCGGGCCCACATCGTCACCATGCTCTGCCGGGCGGAGACCAGCGAGCCGCCGCGGCCGGTCACCGGGGTCTATCTCGGCGTCAGGAATTACGGGGCGGTCTCCGACAAGGACGCCATGGTGCACCGGTTCTGGTATCAGGGTTCGGAGCATCCGGCCGCCATCCCCTCCGAGGGCGGGGCCTATACGATCCAGAATCAGCTGCAGGAGGGCGGAGTTTACACGCTCCTGTTCCGGGACGGCGTGCTGCTGATGGCAGAAGAAGCCGAGGCCTCCCAATTGACGGAAGTCCCCGCCCTGCCGGTGTACCAGATCCGGAAGCAGCCCGGCGGTGCGGTGGTCTCCCCTGCCGCGGCGCAGATCGGCGACTGGGCGGTTGAAAGTGAGGACGCGGTGTATCTCACCGAGGCGCCGGTCACATATACGCCGCCGGTTCAGGGGACCCCGGGGGTCAAAACCCTGCGAAACTTCCTGCTGACCGCCATGGAGCCGGTGGGCACCACGCTGTACGTCTACGGCGGCGGCTGGAACTGGCAGGACACCGCTGCCGATCATGCCGCCAGCGCCATCGGCGTCAGCGACAGCTGGGTGCGGTTTTTCCGGTCTCAGGATGCAGGCTACGACTACAAAAACCCCGACGCCGCCCAGAGCTGGTACCCCTTCGGCGGCTGGAACCAGTACCACTGCCACGGGCTGGACTGCTCCGGCTACGTGGGCTGGGCGCTGTATAATACGATCGAGACCGCCTCCGGCAGCACCGGCTGCGTCACCTTCGCGGACCGGCAGGCGAAGCTGTTCGAGGACAAGGGCCTCGGCAGCTGCAGCGGCTCCGTCGGCAGACTGCTGCCCGGGGACGTGTTCAGCATGCAGGGCCATGTGTGGATCAGCCTCGGCACCTGCTCTGACGGCAGCATCCTGATCCTCCACTCCACCCCCAGTCCCAGCCGCAGCGGCGTGAAGGGCGGCGGCGTGCAGCTCAGCGCCATTGGAAGCGCCGGAAGCGAGGCCGCGCAGCTGGCGGAGAAGTACATGTCCGCCTGCTGGCCGGAGTGGTATCAGCGCTACCCCATCCGGATCTGCGAGCCCGGGAGCTATCTCAGCTGCGTCGGCCACTTCACCTGGAGCGACCGCTTCGATCCCGAGGGATGCAGACAGATGGCCCCGGCGGAGCTCCTGCGGGACCTCTTCGGGTTTTAAAAACAGAATTGCCCTGCGCAGATCGGACTTGCGCAGGGCGATTCTTTGGGATAAAATACAAATTATGAGAAATCCATGGAGGTGCTGCACATGACGAAATTTGTCACCGCATCCGAGGCGGTCCAGGTGATCCAAAACGAGATGACCGTGGCCGTCGGCGGCTTCAACGGCTTCGGCGCCCCGGACGAGCTGATCCTCGCGCTGCGGGACCGGTTTCTGGAGACCGGCAGCCCGAGGGATCTGACGCTGATGAAGTCCGTCAGCGTGGGAGATCGCGGGGAGCGCGGCGTGAGCCGGATCGCGCTGGATGGATTGATCCGGACCGTCATCACCTCCCACGTGGGGCTGGAGCCCGCCATGGCAAAGCTGATCGAGGAGAACAAGTGCCTTGCCTACATGGTCCCCCTCGGCACCATGACGGAGCTCTACCGGGCGGCGGCAGCGGGACGCAGCGGCGTGCTGACCCATGTGGGGCTGGAGACCTTCGTGGATCCCAGACTGGAGGGCGGCAAGGCCAACGATCTGACCAGAGAACAGGGCGCGGCGCTCTCCACGATCCTGGAGGTACAGGGCGAGGCGCGCATCTTCTACCCCACGATCCCGGTGGACGTCTGTCTGATCCGCGGCACCTGTGCCGACCGCAAGGGCAACATTCTGATCTCAAAAGAGGCCATGCACGGCGAGCAGCTGGAGGCCGCCGCTGCCGCCCACAACCACGGCGGCAGGGTGATCGTGCAGGTGGAGCAGGTCGTGGACGAGGACTTCGATCCGCGGCTCGTGAAGCTGCACCACTTCATGGTGGACTATGTGGTGGTTGGAAGGCCCGAAAACCATGTGCAGGGCTACGACGTCCCGGACTACCGGCCCGAGGTGGCGGGAGAGAGCCGCAAGCCTCTGGAGGCCATCGCGCCCATGCCGCTGAACGCCAGAAAGATCTGCGGCAGACGGGCGGCGCTGGAGCTGAAAGCCGACAGTCTCATCAACCTCGGCATCGGCGTGCCGGAGGCCGTGGCAGCCGTGGCGGCGGAGGAAGGGATCGCGGACCGGTTCACCCTCTCCATCGAGTCCGGCGTGCTGGGCGGCGTGCCGCTTTCCGGTCTGGGGCTCGGCGGCACCACGAACCCGGAGGCCATCTACAAAATGCCGGACATCCTGAACATCTATGACGGCGGCGGGCTGGACATGGCGGTGCTGGGCATGGCGGAGGCGGATGAAAACGGCAACGTGAACGTCTCCAGATTCGGCGGGCGCATCATCGGCCCCGGCGGGTTCATCAACATCGCCCAGAACACCAAAACCGTCATCTTCACCGGCACCTTCACCGCCGGCGGACTCAAGGAAGAGATCCGCGACGGGAAGCTCTGCATCCTGCAGGAGGGCCGGGCGAAGAAGTTCCAAAAGCAGGTGGAACAGATCACCTTCTCCGGCAGTTATGCCCGAAAAACCGGGAAGCGGGTGCTGATCGTGACCGAGCGGGCGGTGTTCCGTTTAACGGAGCAGGGACTGGAGCTCACGGAGATCGCCCCCGGGGTGGATCTGGAGAAAGACGTGCTGGGGCAGATGGATTTCCGGCCCATCATCAGCGAGGAGCTGAAAGAGATGGATCCCCGCATTTTCCGGGAGGAACCCATGGGATTGCAGGTATGATTTTAAAAAAGATGACTCCCCCGACTTGGATCGGGGGAGTTTTTTGCTGCATCAAAGTTCGTTTTTCAGAAGATCACCGAGGCGCCGGATGCCCTCTTCGATCTTCTCCGGCGGGTTGGAGCCGAAGCTGAGACGCATGCAGTTTTTGCCGCTGCCGTCCCGCTCCACGAAGAAGCCCTCGCCGGCCACATAGGCCACGTGCTGCTCCACCGCCTTCGGCAGCAGGGCCGTGGTGTCGATGCCCTTCGGCAGCTCTGCCCAAGTGAAGAGGCCGCCGTCCGGCATGGTGTGCTTCGTGCCCTCGGGGAAGTATTTGTCGATGGCCGCCAGCATGGCGTCCCGACGCTCCCGATAGATCCCGCAGATCTTTTTGTGGTGCTCCGGGAAATAGCCGCCGTTGAAAAACTCCGCGCAGAGGATCTGCGGCAGCATGGCGGTGTGCGAGTTGGTGGCGCTCTTGACGTTGGTGTACTTCTGGATCACTTCGGGGCTCGCCAGCACATAGCCCAGGCGGCTGCCCGGGGAGAAGATCTTCGAAAAGCTGTTGGCCAGGATCACGTGGTCGGTCTTGTCAAAGACCTTGATGGGCGGCAGGTCCTCCCCGCTGTATCGGATGTCGCGATAGGGGTCGTCCTCCAGCACCAGCACGTCGTATTCCTCTGCCAGCTCAGCCACGCGCTGCCGCTTTTCCCGGCTCAGGGTGCGGCCGCTGGGATTCTGGAAGGTGGGGATCGTGTAGATCATCTTCGGGTGGTGCTTTTGAATGGCCTGCTCCAGCGCCTCCATGTTCAGGCCGTCGTCATCGGTCTGCACCGGGACGCATTTGGCCTGGAACATGTCGAAGATCTCCACCGTGTGCACGAAGGTGGGCGACTCCACCAGGATCACGTCCCCGGGATCGATGAAGGTCTGGCAGGTGAGGTAAATGCCCTCCAGACCGCCGGAGACGATCAGGATGTTGTCGGGGTCGCAGGCAATGCCCTTAGGCTGCAGCAAGTGAGATGCCACCGCCTCCTTCAGATCCCGGATGCCCGCCACGGGGCCGTACTGCAGGGCTTCCACGCCTCTGCCGCCGGGGGCAAACACCTTTTGACAGAGCTGACCGATGAGCTCCGTGGGCAGAGCCTCCTTTGCCGGGGCGCCGCCGCCGAAGGAGATGATGCTGGGGTCGGTCATGGCCTGGAAGAGGCTGCCGACGATGGCGGCGGTCTCCTCCATGGATTCGATGCGGGATGCGTAAGGAATCATGGGGATGCTCCTTTCACTTTCTGTATCGGCCGTAGCGCTTGGAGGCGGCAGAGATCTTCTCCGCCAGTGCCTTGTTCAGGGTGCCGGGCAGGAGCCGCCAGTTCCAGTTGCCGCCGACGCTGCCGGGGGTGTTGATCCTGGCCTCACTGCCGAGCCCCAGGTAGTCCTGGAGCTGTGCCACAAAAAGCACCGCCGTGCTGCTGAGGCCGCCTCTCAGAATGCCCCAGGCGTAGCCCTCGTCATCGTTGAGGCCGAGATACTCTCTGGCGTAGCCCAGATCTTCCGCGTCGATCTCCGAAAGCCAGCC
>CADCQK010000203.1 GCA_902803575.1 Oscillospiraceae bacterium | reverse complement strand
TTTGAACGTGATTTCCAATTTCTTCTTGCAATTCCCAATGAATTGATCTATAATAACGCCGTACATATTTGACAGAGTAGGATCAGCGCGTTAAGTGCTGCGGGATGGGAAGTTGCCCGCAGACGAAGCACTTCGGTGCGCGGTGCCGGTCCGCATCCGCTGCCACAAAAAGAGGTTTCGCTCCTTTCGTGGCGAGGGTCACGAAAGGGGCCTTTTTTCATGAAAAAACCGATTTTTACCACGAAAATGCTGGCGGTCATGAGCCTGCTGGTGGCTCTGGAGGTCATCATCGCAAGGTTCGGCACCATCCGGCCCACCAACAGCCTGAAGCTCAGTCTGGACTTCATCCCGGTGGTGGTCTCCGCCATCCTGTTCGGGCCCATCCCCGCCATGATCATCAGCATCCTGGCGGACATTCTGGGGGCATTCCTGTTCCCGGTGGGGCCCTTCTTCCCCGGCTTCACGGTGACGGCAGCGCTGACCGGGCTGCTGTACGGGCTGCTGCTGTACAAGGATCAGAGTCTGCCCAGAGTGCTGCTGGCCGTGCTGCTGCAGCAGGGGATCCTGAGTCTGCTGCTGAACACCTTCTGGCTGAAGGTGCTGTATGGTCTCCCCTACCTGCCCACGCTGGTGGGACGGCTGGTACAGGCCGGGATCATGGCGGCGCTGCAGATCGTGCTGATCCCCCTGCTGGCAAAGGCCATCAACGACGTGGAAAAGAGGGCAAAGCTATGACGGCTTTGGAAGCCATTCAATACATCGAGCATTACACCTGGAGCACCACCCGACTGGGGCTGGATCGGACGAAAGAGCTGCTGCAGCGGATGGGAGATCCGCAGCGCTCATTAAAATTCGTCCATGTGGCCGGGAGCAACGGCAAGGGCAGCACCTGTGCCATGCTCGCCTCCGTACTGCGCGCCGCCGGGTACAAAACCGGGCTTTACACCAGTCCCTATATCCAGGATTTCTGCGAGCGGATGCAGGTGAACGGCGAGAACATCCCCGGCGACGTTCTGGCGGAGATCACTGACCGGGTGCGGGTGCAGGCGGATCAGATGGAGGACCACCCCAGTCAGTTTGAGCTGGTCACCGCCATCGCCATGGTCTACTTCCTCGAGGCAGGCTGCGACATCGTGGTGCTGGAGGTGGGGCTCGGCGGCGCGCTGGACTCCACCAACGCCATCGACACCCCGGAGGTCGCCGTGATCACCAATTTGGCTTTGGAGCACACGGAGTATCTCGGCAATACCTATCACGAGATCGCCTCCGCCAAGGCCGGGATCATCAAGACCGGCTGCAGTTGCGTGGCCTACCCCTGTGATCCCGAGGCCATGGACACCGTTTCGGAGGTCTGCAGAGAGAAAAACGTCCCCCTCCGGTGGGCGGATTTTAACGAAATCACGCCGATCTCCGACAGCCTCAGCGGGCAGGAATTTGCTTATCAGAATTGGAATCATCTTCGCATCCCGCTGCTGGGGGCCCACCAGCTGAAAAACGCCGCCGTGGCGCTGGAGACCATTGGCTGCCTGCGGGAGCGGGGCTGGCGAATCTCCGATGACGCGGTTCGAACCGGGTTGGAAACAGTAAAATGGCCTGCCAGATTCGAGGTGCTGCACTCCAAGCCGCTGTTTCTTCTGGACGGCGGCCACAACAGCCAATGCGCGAGAGCCCTTGCGGACTGCGTCAAACGGTATCTCCCCGGGGAGCAAGTCACCTTTCTCATGGGCGTGCTGGCGGACAAGGACGCCGACGAGATGCTGCAGGCGGTGCTGCCGCTGGGCAGGCGCTTTTACTGTCTGACCCCCAACAATCCCAGAGCCCTGACCGCGGAAGCGCTGGCGGAGAAGATCCGCACGATCGGCGGAGAGGCCGTGGTCTGTTCCTCCCCGGAGGACGGACTGAAGCAGGTTTTGCAGACCGGCGGCACCGTAGTAGCCTTCGGCTCTCTGTATCTGGCGGGCGAGCTGCGGACGCTGTTTCCGAAGGTGCTGAAGCCCCTGCAGCGCAAAGCCTGTCTCGATGCCCGAAAGGCCATATCTGCCGAGGTGAGGAAAGAGAAATCCCGCGCCATCTGCCAAAGGCTGCTGGATCTGGAGTGTTATCAAAAGGCAGAGACGATCCTCGCCTACAACGCCTTCGGTGCCGAGGTCGGTCTCTCGGATCTCATCCGGCAGGCGAAGCTGGCGGGCAAGCGGGTCTGTCTCCCCTGCTGCGTCAATGAGACCGAAATGGTCGCCCTGCTGCCGAAGGATGAAACCAGTTTCCGCAAAGGCGCCTTCGGCATTCTGGAGCCGATCCCGGAGAAATCAGAGCTAGTTCCGCCGGAGCAGATCGATCTGGTGGTCTGCCCCTGCGCCGGCTTTGACGAACACCGCAATCGGATCGGCATGGGCGCCGGGTATTATGACCGGTATCTGCCGAAATGCGAACGAGCATCCATTGTCGCCGCCGCCTTCGAGGCCCAGAGGCTCCCTCTGGTCTGCACCGACGAACACGATCAGTCTTTGGATCTGGTGGTCACCGAATCACACATCTACGGATAAAAAAAGAACCGATCTCACGATCGGTTCTTTTTTATTTGGTTTGGGATCAGAGCTGGTCCTTCAGGAATTCGACGACCTGACGGACGGTCTTGAAATCGCCGACCTTCTCGTCGGTGATGACCAGATTGAACTCGTCCTCAATGGTGGTGACCATCTCGACGAAGTCCAGAGAATCGGCCTCCAGATCGTCCAGGATGTTGGTCTCCATGGTGATGTCGTTCTCATCCAGCTCCAGCTGCTCAGCGAGAATGGTTCTGACCTTCTCAAAAATCTCTTCCAGGCTCATGTTTGCTTCCTCCTTGATTTTGAAATCAGCTCCACTCTCTGCTGGTGGGCTTGTTGGTGTTCTGGGGTTTCTCCGGGCGCTCATAGAGCACCACGACGCGGCGGTAGGGCTCCACGCCCACGGAGGTGGTGGAGACGCCCTCCACGTCCTGCAGGGCGGTGTGGACCACATGGCGCTCGTAGGAGTTCATGGGCTCCATGCGCATCTCGCGCTTGTACTTCAGCACGCGGGCGGCCATCTTCTGGGCCATGCGCACCAGCCGCTCCTCCTGACGGGCACGATAGCCCTCGGTGTCGATGCTGATGTTCATGTGCTTCTCGCTGCCGTGGTTCACGGCGTAGCTGGTCAGATGCTGGATGGCGTCCAGGGTCTCGCCGTGGCGGCCGATGACGTCGCCCATCTTCTCACCGGAGAGGATGACCTGCACGCCGCCGTTGTCTCTGGGGCTGATCTCCATCTCGGCGGTGACGCCCATGTGCTCCAGCAGTCCGCCCAGGAAGGTGCGGATGCCGGCATAGGGATCGTCGGGCACCTCGTAGCTGACGCGGATGGTGGCGTCCTGCGCGCCAATGCCCAGGAAACCGGACTTGGAGCGCTCCACGATCTCGACCGAGACGTCATCCCGATCCATGCCGAGTTCTTCCAGCGCAGCTGCGATGGCCTCTTCCTCGGTCTTCGCGGTCTTTTCCAAAGTTTTCAGCATAGTTTATTCTCCTGTTTCATCAACGGTGGTCTCCGCAGCCGGGGCGAACTCGTCGCCGTAGCGGCTGGGATCATAGGCGCGGCCTCGTGCATAGCGGCGATGGCCCACCTGAGAGGCCGGGGTCTCGTTTTCCGGGATGCCCAGTCTGGCGCGTCTGGCGGCGCGCTCCTCACGGGCGGCCTCAGCCTTGCGCTCGTCGTCCTGCTGCTTGGCGCTGGCCTGCAGCTTTTTCTTGCTGGTGTTGCGGTTGACAGCGCTTTCACCGGCAGCGCGGCGGCGCTCGGTCTCTTCCTTCTGGCGGGCACGCTCTTCCTCCAGCTCGCGGGCTCTGCGGACCTCGGCCTTGGCTTCCTTCTCCGCGTCCTCCAGATCGAGGCTCTTGGTGAAGTACTTGGTGAGGCCCACGTCACGCAGGATGCCGAAGATGCTGTTCACAATCCAGTACAGGCCCAGAGCGGCGGGCATGCTGAAGCAGATCCACAGCGACAGCAGCGGCATGAAGATCATCATGGTCTTGTTGGTGCTGTTGTTGGCAGCGGTTGCCGGCTGGGGATTGGTCTTCTGGCTGATGACCATGCTCAGCCAGCTCATGCCGGCGGAGATCACGGGGATCAGGAACAGACCCACGGCGGGCAGCCACACGGAGGCGTCGCTCCAGTCGGTTCTCCAGAGCTGGAAGGTGGGCTGCTCGCCCAGGTTCAGGCCCAGGAAGTGATAGTTCAGGTCGATGAGCTTGCCGCCGAAATCGCCCAGGGCGCTGGTGACGGCGTCCCAGTTCTGGTGGATCAGATCGGCGATCTGGATCTCCTGATAGGCGGCGCTGCGGCCGGTCTCAGAGGCGACGAAGCCTGCGTTCTTGGTGACCCAGTCGGTGAGGCTGGCGACGGCGTCAGCGCTGAGGGTCATCATCTTGCTCAGCGGCTGACGGATGACGGCATACAGCGCGATCAGGATCGGGAACGGGATCAGGGTCCAGAGGCAGCCGGACATGGGGCTGACGCCCTCTTCCTTGTAGAGCTTCATGGTCTCGGTCTGGAGCCGCTGCTGATCCTTGGCGTACTTCTCCTGCAGGGCCTGCATTTTCGGATTCAGGCGGGTCATGCGCATCATGCTCTTCTTGCTCTTCGCCATGAAGGGCAGGAGGATGAGGTTGACCAGCAGACCGAACAGGATGATGGCAATGCCGTAGCTGCCCGTGAGCAGGTAGAACTGCTTCAGCGGCCAGCCGAAAATTGAGGTAAATGACATGTTAAGATGTCTCCTGTCTGTGGTTCGACCCTAGGGTACCGGGTCGTAGTAGTCGTGGCCCTTGTGCCACGGGTGACAGCGGGAGATCCGCTTGATGGCAAGCCAGCCTCCCTTGAGCGCTCCGTATTTCTCGATGGCCTGGAGCGCGTACTGTGAGCAGGTGGGGGTGTAGCGGCAGGTGGGCGGCGTCAGGGGTGAGATATATTTCCGGTAGAATTTAATCAGTGCCAGAAGGATCTTCTTCATCACGGCTCGGTTCCCTCCCCGCAGAAAGCAGCGACAGTCTCCCAAGGGTTTTCATGAGTTCCTTCTCCAGCCGGTGATAATCCGCCTCCGCAGCCCGGTGCCGGGCCACGATGACGATATCATATCCGCGCTTCACTTCCCCCTCGTGCAGGCGATAGATCTCCCGCAGACGGCGGCGGATGCGGTTGCGCGTGACGGCGTTTCCGATTTTGTTGGAGACGGTGAAGCCGATCCGGCTGCTGCCTCTGCTGTTTTTCCGGCAGTAGCAGACCAGACACGGTGCGGCCGCGCTCTTTCCCTTGGAGTACAGGCGCCGGAATTCATGGTTTTTCTTGAGTGTTACGGTAAATTCCACTTGCCTCTTCCTTAAGCTAAAATCAGACTGCGAACACAAACACGTTTAGGGCGGAACAATGCGCCCGCCCGAAAAACGATGTTATTTGGTTGCAGCCGTGCTCACAGCAAACTGCTGAGACTCAGTAGCTCAGCTTTTTTCTGCCCTTCGCTCTGCGGCGGGCGAGCACCTTGCGGCCGTTGGCGGTCGCCATTCTCTTGCGGAAGCCGTGCTCTTTCTTGCGCTGGCGCTTCTTGGGCTGGTAGGTACGGAACATCGTCTGGACTCCTTTCTTAAAATAGGATAACTCAGCAACAGGCAGGTTCTGCCTGAGGTGGACAGGGTTGGGCCGCCGTTTTCGGCGGCACCGGGTTGATATTATACCTTATACCATCCTTGGATGTCAAGGATTTTTCGCTTCCGGAGCGGCATTTTCCCGCTCTCGATCCAGCAAAAGCCGGGTTTTCAGCACCGCAACGATGGTTTTTACGTCCGGCAATTGGCCGCTGAGGGCCAGATCCGTCAGCTCATCGAGGCTGTGTTTTTCCACATTCAGGAACTCCCCGTCGTCCAGATGGGCCTTGCCGTGCTTCAGATCTCTGGCAAGATAGACGTGCAGCACCTCGCCGCAGTAGCCGGGCGAGGCGTACTGCTTCCCGAGATACTCCAGTCTGCCGGCTTCGAGGCCGGTCTCCTCGCTGAGCTCTCTTCTGGCGGCAGACTCCGGCTCCTCCCCTTTCTCCAGCTTCCCGGCGGGGATCTCCAAAAGCAGCTCGGAAAAGGGATAGCGAAACTGGCGCACGCACCAGACCGTGCCGTCGGTCTCCAGCGGCAGCACCGCCACGCCGCCGGGGTGCTCCACCACTTCACGAAGGGCAAGACTTCCGTCCGGCAGCTGGGCCTGATCGAGCCGGGTGTTCACGATGATCCCGTGGTAGCAGGTGATGGATTTGAGGGTTTTCTCTTCCAGCTTCATGACATATCATCTCCAGAGGGTATCTTACCATATTTCAGGCAGGATTGCCATATATTTTGAGTGGCGCGTTTCCGCCGCATGAAATATAATGATTTTAACTATTATGGGGAGGATATCAATAATGGTGATTGAGACCGTGACGCCCCAGGCCGTCAGTCTGCGCATCAGCCGCGCGGAGCTGGACGGGCGGCGCACCATGACCCAACAGGAGGCGCGGGAGGCCGTGCTCCGGGCATTGACAGACAGCGGGCAGCCGCCGTGGCTCCGGATGGAGATCTCCCTCTTCCCCGCTGAGGAGGAGCTGCTCTTGATTGCAAGGCCGGTGTCCCCCTGCCCCTGCCGGTTTCGATTCCAGCGCTTCAACGATCTCACGGCGGCGCTGGCGTATCTGCCGACGGAGACGGACTCCGACGTGGTGTACATCGAGGGCGGCTATGAGCTGCTTTTGTATCTGGCGGAATCGGCGCTGCCCAACGCGCTTTACGAGTTCGGTGAGCCGCTCCCCTGCACCCCGGAGCTGGCTGCCCATCTCACCGAGCAGGGGGAGTTGATCGCCCGGGAGAACGCGGTCTCGCTGCTGCAGAAGTATTTTTGCTGAAATCTCTTTTCTTCTTCCTAAAAGTGTGCTAAAATAGAAGTCCACTACCGCAAAAGGAGGACAGATCATGCCGAGAGAAAAAGGCACCAAGCAGGCGGCCCAGAACCGCAAGGCCCTGCATGATTATTTCGTCCTGGAGCGGTATGAGGCCGGCATCGAGCTCTTCGGCACCGAGGTCAAGAGCATCCGCGCGGGTACCGTGAATCTGAAGGACAGCTTCTGCGTGGTGAAAAACGGGGAGCTCTTCGCCTACGGCATCCACATCAGCCCCTACACCCACGGGAGCTACTATAACAAAGATCCCGACCGTCCCAAGCGCCTGCTGATGCACAAGCGGGAGATCCTGAAGCTGAACGCCAAGGTCATGCAGGAGGGACTGACGCTGGTGCCCCTGAGCCTCTATTTCAAGGACGGCCGGGTGAAAGCGGAGATCGGTCTCTGCAAGGGCAAAAAGCTCTACGACAAGCGGGAGGCCGCAGCCGAAAAGTCCGCTAAGAGAGACATGGACCGGGCCATGAAAGAGAAATATTAAATTAGAATACAGAAAGGATACCACACTATGAGCAATCCCATTGTCACCATTGAGATGGAAAACGGCGGCGTCATCAAGGCGGAGCTCTACCCCGAAGTGGCACCGAATACCGTCAACAACTTCATCAGCCTCATCAAGTCCGGCTTCTATGACGGCGTGATCTTCCACCGCGTGATCCCCGGCTTCATGATCCAGGGCGGCGACCCCCAGGGCACCGGCATGGGCGGCCC
>CADCQK010000202.1 GCA_902803575.1 Oscillospiraceae bacterium | reverse complement strand
CCGCCCTGAGTGCGGGGGAACACGCCGCTGTCGATCTTCTTGCCCAGCTCCTCCTTGCAGAGGATGATGGCGCCGCGGGGGCCCCGGAGGGTCTTGTGGGTGGTGGTGGTGACCACGTCGGCATAGGGCACCGGGCTGGGGTGCGCACCACCGGCAACCAGACCGCCGATGTGGGCCATATCCACCAGCAGGTAGGCGCCCACGCTGTCCGCGATCTCACGGAAGCGCTTGAAGTCGATGATTCTCGGATAGGCGCTGGCGCCGGCGATGATCAGCTTCGGCTTGACTTCTTCCGCGATGCGCTGGACGTCGTCATAGTCGATCATCTCGGTCTCGGGGCTGACGCCGTAATAATGCGCCTCGTAGTAACGGCCGGAGACGCTGGCCTTGCTGCCGTGGGTCAGGTGACCGCCGTGGGCCAGATCCATGCCGAGGATCCTGTCGCCCGGCTGCAGGAGGCCCGCGTAAACGGCGATGTTCGCCTGGGCGCCGGAGTGGGGCTGGACGTTGGCATGCTCCGCGCCGAAGAGCTTCTTGGCACGGTCGATGGCGATCTGCTCCACCTCGTCCACATATTCACAGCCGCCGTAGAAGCGCGCCCCGGGATAACCCTCGGCGTACTTGTTGGTCAGATGGCTGCCCATGGCCTCCATAACTGCCTGGCTGGTGAAGTTCTCCGAAGCGATCAGCTCGATGTGGTCCCGCTGACGCTGCAGCTCACGGCCCATGGACTCAAACAGCTCCGGATCGTAATTCTTCAGAATATCGTAGTTCAACGAAATCTCCTCCTGCAAAAAATGCTGGTTCTCCTGTTTATTAAAGCTCTATTATTCTAGCCGAAAACCGTTGGGAATGCAAGTGTCAGAGGGAAATTTGGAGGAATGCCGCATTTTTTCTGAAAAACCGGAATATCCTTCGCCACATTGGCAATAAATATGAATGAGGTGATGAATGATGTGGGAAAAATATAAGCCCTATGCGGGCTTCTCCGTCCTGGCGCTGGCGGTGGGCGCTCTGGCGGGGCTCCTGACCCGCGGGGAGATGGAGGTCTTCGCCGCACTGAACCAGCCGCCGCTGTCGCCGCCCGGGTGGCTGTTCCCGGTGGTGTGGACGGTTTTGTATCTGCTGATGGGCATCAGCATGGGGCTCATCTGGCGGCAGGGCTCCGGCTTTCAGAGAAGGCGGGTGCTGGAGCTCTGGTGCGTGCAGCTGGGGATGAATTTCCTCTGGACGCTGCTGTTTTTCAACTGGCAGCTGAGATTGACGGCCTTCTTCTGGCTGCTGGCGCTGCTGGCCGTGGTGGCGTGGATGGTCGCGAAAATGGAGCCCATCGACCGCACCGCCGCAAAGCTCCAGATCCCCTATCTCGTTTGGCTGCTGTTCGCGGGGTATCTGAATTTCGGCGTCTATCTGCTGAATCGATAATTAACCCTTTCCCAACCGCTTGAAATGTGCTATACTGTCCTCAACACAGAAAAGGAGCGTAAGCACATGAAAAAAGCGATTCGTGTGATCCTGATCATTCTGCTGGTGCTGGTACTTTTGATCGCGGCGTTTTTCGCATTCCTCACCGCCACCCAGCTGAATCCTGACACCGAGGGCGCGGAGCTCACAGCCTCTACCGAAAATGCCGATCTGACCGTCGCAGAGGGCGACACCATCTCTGTCCTGAGCTGGAACGTGGGCTATGCCGCCCTGGGCAAGGAGTCCGACTTCTTCATGGACGGCGGCGAGCAGACCAGACCCGAGAGCAGCTCCGTGATCGATAAGAACCTCGAAGGCATCTTCAACCAGATCTCCGCCCAGGACGCGGACTTCACCATCCTGCAGGAGGTGGACTCCGGCTCCACCAGAAGCTACGGCGTCATGGAAACCACCTTCCTGGCAGACTCCCTGAACCTGCCCAACGCCTACACCAGAAACTACAAGTGCCCCTTCGTGCCCTTCCCGTGGCCGCCGCTGGGCAAGGTCTCCAGCGGTCTGTTCACGCTCTCGACCGCCGAGATCGGAAGCGCCGAGCGCGTGGGACTGCCGATCCCCTTCAAGTGGCCGATCAGCACCGCAAACCTGAAGCGCTGTCTGCTGGTGACCCGGATCCCGCTGGAGAACAGCGACCATGAGCTGGTGCTGGTGAATCTCCATCTGGAGGCCTATGACGACGGCGAGGGCAAGGCCGCCCAGACCAAGGTGCTGACGGAGTTCCTTCTGAAGGAATACGAGGCCGGCAACTACGTCATCGCCGGAGGTGACTTCAACCAGACCTTCCCCGGCGGGCTGGACAGCTTCCCCATCAAGGACGCCAGCCTCTGGACCCCCGGTGTGCTGGACGCCAGCGTCCTCCCCGGCGACGGCTGGCAGTTTGCCTACGACACCGAGACGCCCACCTGCCGGCTGCTGAATCAGCCCTACGATCCGGCGGACGAGGCCACCCAGTATTACGTGATCGACGGATTCATCCTCTCCCCCAACGTGACGCTCAACACTGTGGAGACCGTGGACGCAGGATTCGAATTCGCAGACCACAACCCGGTGCTGCTGAACGTGGCACTTGGATAAAAAAACAGCTCCCTCTGCTTTTGACAGCGGAGGGAGTTTTTGCGTTCAAATTCCAGTTTGTCGAGGCGTTGGACAGGATACCGCAGGGCGGGTCGCTATACGCCAATGTGCATGTAAAAAACGCGCTGCATTTCTGCAGCGCGTCTATGGTTATGGGGTTTACGCGAGGGCGGCGGTGATGATGGACATCTGATAGACTTCCTCGGCGTCGCAGCCGCGGGAGAGGTCGTTGATCGGAGCGTTCAGACCCTGCAGGATCGGGCCGTAGGCAGCGAAGCCGCCGAGACGCTGGGCGATCTTATAGCCGATGTTGCCCGCCTCGATGCAGGGGAAGATGAAGGTGTTCGCCTGGCCGGCCACGGGGCTGCCGGGGAACTTCAGCTGGCCGACCGTGGGAGAGACGGCGGCGTCGAACTGCATCTCGCCGTCGATCTTCAGCTCGGGATCCAGCTCCTTGGCGATGACGGTGGCGTCATGGCTCAGCTGCACGGTGCCGCCCTTGCCGCTGCCCTTGGTGGAGAAGCTCAGCATGGCGACCTTGGGATCCACACCGAAGACCTTGGCGGTCTTGGCGGTCTCGATGGCGACCTCGGCCAGCTTCTGGGCGGCGGAGAAGGTCACCTCGCCGGTGTTCTTATCGACGGTGTCCTGGTAGTCGATGTTGATGGCGCAGTCGCCCATGGCCAGGATCT
>CADCQK010000201.1 GCA_902803575.1 Oscillospiraceae bacterium | reverse complement strand
GGATATGATCAACATCGGCGCCAAGTACAACATCGAGATCCCCATGTCCCTGACCATGTACGGCCGCAGCCTGCTGGTCATGGAGGGTACGGTCTCCAATCTGGATGACAAGACCGATCTGGCCGACATCATCGGCAAGCATCTGGCGGCCTATGCCATCGGTGACGGCCCTGCTGGCAGAGTCGCGAGAAAGCTCAGCCACAACAAGCTCTGCTCCGGCGGACGACTGCGCCACAACGGCCATGCCCCTGCCACCGATGAGGAGCGCTCCGACCGGGAGCTGCTCAGTGAGGAGGAGTTCCAGATCCTCGCGGAGAGCGGTTCCGACGTCTGGACCGCAGATATGTAAGAATAACCTTTATAAAAACCATCCGGATCTGTTTTACGCAGATCCGGATTTGCTGTTTTTGAATAGGAGCAGAAACAAAGGCACGGAGATGGTGAGGATCAGCGTGGCGACGGGGACGATCTGCTCCGACCAGAGGGTAAGGCGGAAGGCGTTTTTTCCGAGGATGGCGGCGAAGAGCAGCATCATCATAGCCCCGGGGAGGACGAACATCCTTCCCGGTTTTTTCACTGCCGATTCCGCAGTCTCCCGGCTGAGCAGGAGCAGCATGGCCAGCATGGCAAAATCCGGCAGCACCCACATCCCCACGATCAGCGCCTCGAACCGCTCGAAGGCGTCGGAGAGGCTGAGATTTCGCAGCAGCACGAAAAAGGGCTGGCTCAGCTTCGCCGTGACTTCTGCCCCCAGCATCCCGGCAGCCGCCGCACAGATGGCCGCCGCCGTGAGACAAAGCCGCAGCAGCCATTTGAGAAGCTTTCGAAGCTTCGGCGGATCCCCGGTGCGGAAGAATCCGCTGTAAAACAGCATCCCGCTGCCGAGATTCCACAGCGGCACCGCGCCGTGCAGGAGCTTTCCGGACTTCGGGATCCTCGTCAGCTCACGCCAATCCATCTGCCCGTTGGCCGCCAGCAGAGAAACGCACAGCACCGCCGTCAGTACCGGGAGGAAGATCTCTGCCGCACGAAACAGCGGCTTCGGGCCCTTCAGCGCCGCGGGAACCGCCATCAGGAGCAGCAGAACCCCGTAGGGCAGCCATCCGCGAAAGACGTTCATGGCGGTGACGAACCGCGCAGCGCCGCTTCTGAGCAGCACGCCGCCGTAGAGCCAGAACCACAGCGTCAGCAGCGCCAGAAGGATCCTGCCGACCGTGCCTTGCTCCGTGAGCTGCTGCCCCAGCGGCCCTTTTTGCCGCACAAAATACCACAGCACCGCGAACCCGCCCAGCGGCGCCAGCGCCATGAGACAGCTGAGCCACGCGCCGCCGCCGGAGAGGGCGCAGGCCCTGCCAGGCAGCAGTCTGAGCAGCGGTGACAGCACCGCCAGCCCGCCCAGCGCCCAGAATTGCTTTTCGGTCAATGGATGCTCGTTCATTTCGCCGCTCCGGTCAGATCGATTGGGTCCACCAGGTCGAGACTCCGGGTGATCCTGCTGCGCACGGACAGGGTCAGATCTCCGTCCCCGACGCCGAACAGATCCGCGTCCAGCCTGCGACTTTGCGCCAGCACCCTTCGGATCTGCGCCAGCACTTGTTCCGAGAGGGCTTTCTCCAGCGTTCTCCGTACCCCATCCGCTGTGATGTCGATGCCTCCGCCGTTTTCTGAGAGCTCCGCCCACAGGGTCAGCGCTACATTTCCATCGGAGATTCTGCATCTGCTGTTTTCCATCGTCACGGTCACGCCCTCCGGCAGCAGAATGTCACTGCGGCATCGGAGGGACATCAGCAGATGCACCGCCGCAGCGTCCTCCGGCTCGATCCAGCCGACACGGATTCCGTCCTTCAGAATGCCGTAGCCGGCCTCCTGCAGAGTGCCGTCCCGGAGCTCTGCCGCCGCCAGCAGGGCACAGCCGGATGTCGACAGCTTCCGCAGCGCCTCCCCGCAGGTATAGGCGTGGCCGCTGCCGTGCTGATCCATGTCCTCCCGGAGGGCGGTGAGCATGGCGGTCACGTCGATGTCTTTGCCGCCCAGCTGAGTGGCTTCGGCGGCGGAGGCGTTTTTCAACAGCACCACCGGCGTTCTGAGCCGCATGTCGGAGCTCCGCGCCACAAAGTCCAGTGCCGCCGGGATGTCTGCGCCCTGTCCCAGCAGCAGGTACTTCGCGTGGGCGTAAAACAGCTCCGCGCTGCCGGTGCGCTGCTGCATGGCGTCCATGGCCAGCCGGATGGAACCGCCGGAGACGGTCTCTCTGGTTTCCGGGGAAGCCGCGCAGATGCTCAGCGCAACACCGGATTCCGAGGGATCCAGCCCCACGGTCTCCACCTGCACCAGCGTATCGATGGCCCGCGCCTCCGCCCAGACCGAGCTGCAGCCGGTCAAAAGAACCGTAGCTGCGATCAGGAATAACAGGATGGATCTCATTTCTGCCGCCTCCGATTTCGTCTCGCAAATGCCGGGTCCCGGAACTTGTATTTCCACTGGGGTTTTCGCAGCAGTGTCCGGAACACCGCGCCGTTTTTGCTGTCCACCAGGGGATAGAGGTAGGCCACGCCCTCATTCTCCAGGGTGCAGAGATACCAGATCAGCATCGCCAACCCCGCCGTGATCCCGGGGATCCCCGCCAGAATTGCCAGCAGTACCAATCCCAACCGGAGAAACCGCAGGATCGCTCCCAGCTCCTGATTCGGCACGTTGTACCCCGCGATGCCCGCCATGGCCACGATGATGATGGCGATGGGGCTGGCCAGCTTTGCGCTGACGGCGGCCTCACCCACCAGCAGCGCTCCGATGATGCTCACGGTCTGGCCCACCTGCGCCGGCAGCCGGAGCCCCGCCTCCTGCAGCAGCTCAAAGGAGATCAGCAGCAGGAGCATCACCGTCCCAGGGGCGAAGGGCACCGCCTGCTCCGCTCTTGCGATGCTCTCCAGCAGCTTTGCCGGCAGCATCTCCTGGTGCCAGGTTGCCACGGCGGTGTAGAGGGCCGGCAGCGTCAGCGCCAGAATCAGCGCCGCCCATCGCAGGAGCGTCTGTCCCGAAGCCAGCAGATGGTGGTCGGCCCGATCCTCCGGCGCCTGCATCAAAAGCGGCAGCGTCCCCGGCAGCAGAAACCCCACCGGCAGCCCGTCGCACAGCAGACCGATCCTGCCCTCCAGCAGCCCCGCCGCCAGCTTGTCCGGGCGCTCCGTGTGCACCATTTGGGGGAAGGGGGAGCGGGGGCGGTCGATCAGATAGGGCTCCAGATCGCCGCTGGAGAGCACGCCATCCAGATCGATGGCATCCAGCTTCTGCTGCAGCGCCTGCACCCGATGCGGATCCGCGATTCCCTCCATATATAATAGTGTGACCAAGGTGCCGGACTGCCGCCCCACGGTGGCCTCCTTCAGCTTCAGCTTTGGCGTCTGGAGCCTGCGCCGCACCAGCGCAGTATTCACTCTGAGTGTCTCCACAAAGGCAGCTCTGGGGCCCTTTACGGATTTCTCAATGGACGCCTCAGATACCTGCCGGGCCTGGGTGCTCTTGACCTCGAAGGTGACCGCCGTCTGGATGGACTCCAGGATCACCGCCGCGTGGCCGCAGGTGAGATCCCGGGCCAGTTCCCGCAGATCCGCTCTGGTCTGCGCTGCTGCCCGCCAGACCGCGCCCTGCCGGATCAGCCTGAGGGCCTCCCGGCTGCTCTTCACGCCGCTGAGCCGCCCTGACTCCGTGAGCGGGCGGATCACATCCTCGGACACATCTCCCTCCGAAACCACCCCGTCGATCCAGCAGACATAGGCAGGGATGGACGTATCCAATCCGATCTTGATTCGCCGAAGAAAAAAATCATCGCAGTCGGAAAAAATCTTTTTCACGCTCTCCGCGGAGACCGGATCGGAATCCATTGACATATCAAGGAAATTTGGAAAAACAGCATCTGACATATTGGGTAGTATTCCCCCTGAAAACCACAATATTTAGATTCTGAAAAATAATTTTGAGAAATTGTGAAAAAAATGTTGACAAGAAGCATTTTCGATGCTATATTATCTGAGCACTTGATTGAAGCCCACGCGGTTCCCAAGTCGCCCCGAAAAAAATAAAAATTAGGGGTTGACAAACGGTTCCGAATGTGGTATTCTATCAAAGCTGTCCGCGAGACAGCGAGCGTGTACCTTGTAAATTAAACAATGTAAGAAGCTTATGCAAATAAGCACCAGAAAAGGGTTCTTCGAGTCTGAAAAGACTCAG
>CADCQK010000200.1 GCA_902803575.1 Oscillospiraceae bacterium | reverse complement strand
TACAGCAAAAGGAGTTTCTTTGTTTTCCTCACCGCTTAAGCTCTTTTGAACCACTCGTCTAACGAGTGGTTTTCGGCATGCAAAAAACAGGGCGCGCCGAGGCGCACCCTGTGGACAGGATTCTTATCCGATTTTCATGCTGACCGCATTGCTGGTGACGCTCACGCCGTCCTGATCGGTGACGATGCATCTGACCATGCGGCCGTCCTTGGCGGCGGTGAGCTTGGAGGTGTAGGCCGCCCGCTTGACGGAGCTGTTGGTCCAGGTGTCTCCGTCGTCATCGCTGACCTGCCACTGGTAGGTGAGGCCCTCGCCGGCAGCTGCCACGGAGAAGCTGGCGGTGGAGTTGACCTTGCCGGTGTAATCCTTCGGCTGGGTGGTGATGACGGGGCCGGAGAGCTTCATGACGGCGGCGCCGGAGGTGACGCTCGCGCCGTCCTGATCGGTGACGATGCATCTGACCATTCTGCCGTCCCTGGCGGCGGTGAGCTTGGAGGTGTAGACCGCCCGCTTGACGGAGCTGTTGGTCCAGGTGCTTCCGCCGTCATCGCTGATCTGCCACTGGTAGGCGAGACCCTCGCCCTCCGCCTTGACGGAGAAGCTGGCGGTGGAGTTGACCTTGCCGGTGTAATCCTTCGGCTGGGCGGTGATGACGGGGCCGGAGAGCTTCATGACGGCGGCGCCAGAGGTGACGCTCTGGCCGTTCTGGTCGCTGACGATGCAGCGCATCATGCGCCCGTCCTTGGCGGCGGTGAGCTTGGTGGAATACTTGGCGGTCTTGACGGAGCTGTTGGTCCAGGTGTCGCCGCCGTCGTCGCTGATCTGCCACTGGTAGGCGAGACCCTCGCCGGCAGCGGTGACGGAGAAGCTGGCGGTGGAGTTGAGCTTGCCGGTGTAGTCCTTGGGCTGGGTGGTGATGCGGAGCGTCGAGACCCGCATCACGGCGGCGGCGCTGGCGACTGCGATGCCGTTTTCATCGGTGACGATGCATCTGACCATGCGGCCGTTCTTGGCGGCGGTGAGCCTGGTGGAGTATTTGGCGGCCTTCACGGAGCTGTTGGTCCAGGTCTCGCCGTCGTCATCGCTGATCTGCCACTGGTAGGTGAGCCCCTCGCCCTCGGCAGCCACCGTAAAGCTGACCGTGGAATTCACTGCGCCGGTCTGATCCGCAGGCTGCCCGGTGATGACGGGGCCGAGGCAGTGCACCGTGGCGTTCAGCAGCGCATCGTTGTTCTCGGGATCGATCTGGATGGCGTCCCACTGCTCCCGGGTGCCATTGTAATAGACGTCCTGCAGCTTTCCGCAGGAATAGAAGGCCATGCTGTCGATCCGGGTGACGCTCCGGGGGATGGTGACGGAGGTCAGACCGCTGCAGAGCCCGAAGCACATGGACTCCAGCGCGGTGACGCCCTCGGGGATGGTGACGTTGGTCAGCTTATCGCATCGCAGGAAGCTGAAGCTGGTGACACCGTCGGGGATGACATAGGTCCCGTCACCGGGACGGCTGTTGGGATACTGGATCAGCTCGGTGCCGGCTTTGTTGAACAGCACGCCGTCGATGGACTGGTATGCCGGGTTGGCCGGATCCACCGTGATCTCCTGGAGGTTGTCGTTGAATACGAAGCAGGAGCTGCCCAAGTGGGACAGGTTCTTGCCCAGATGCAGGGTCTTCAGCATGCCGCACAGCTGGAACTGTGAGTTTCCCACGGATTCGACGCTGTCGGGGAAGGTCAGCGACTCCAGCGAGATGCACTGGAAGAACGCGGCGTCCTCCACAGTCTTGAGTCCCTCGGGGAGGATGATCTCACGCAGGAATCTGCAGTAGTGGAAGGCATTTTTGCCGATGGTGGTGACGCCGTCGGGGACGATGTAGATCTTCTCTCTGCCGTCGGGTTCGGTGCCGGCGCGTTCCCGTGCGTCAGGGCAGCGGATCAGCTTCGTGCCGTCCTTGCTGAAGAGTACGCCGTCAATGGATCTGTAGACCGGGTTCCCGTCGGCGACGTTGATGGATTTCAGAACGTGCATGTTCGTGTAATGCATTCTGGCGGAGGTGATGGGCTCCACACCGATGTCGGTCACCGAAGCGGGGATGTTCAGCTCCTCCAGAGCCACATTCTGAAAGGCGTAGTCGCCGATCCTGGTGACGCCCTCGGGGATGGTGGCGTTGAGCAGATTCTCACAGCCGCTGAAGGCGTAATTGCCGATGGTGGTGATGCCGGGCATGATCACCAATTCGGTCACCGCCTTGACGTCCCAGGGGGGGAGGCTGCCGCCCCGTTCATCGGTGTAATCATACATGCTGCCGCTGCCGTGGATGGTGAGCACACCCCCATCGGCGAGATCCCAGTAAACCGCATCTCCGCATTTGCCGCCGATCGCAGCGCCCGTGTAGTCGATGGGGGAGATGGACATGTACGCGAGAAAGATCCTGCTGTTGCTGTCAGGAGAATGGTTTTCGAAGGTCTCGGAGCCCTTGAGGAAGTTTTCCTCACCGCCCCAGGTGGGGTCGAGATAGTAGTACCGCTCATTCAGCTGCGCCGCGATCCAGGCGTGGTTGTTGCCGCTGACGATGCGGCTGTCGATGCCCATCTCCAGCGCCAGCCGGTAGAAGGCCAGCGCGTAGCCCTGGCAGACCGCCTGATGCTTTACCAGAGCTCCATAGGCAGTCCAGGGGGTGAAGTCCACGACCTGATCGTCGGGGAGCTCCGCGGCGTCGTGATCGTATGTGACGCTCTCGCCGAGATAGTCATAGATCCATTTGAGGATCTCATAATCGCTCTTGCCCTGGAGGGTGCTGACGATCTGGGCCACGGCGGCGTCGGTCTCCTGCTCCTGCTCCAGTGTGTCGTGGAAGCTGTCGAAGGTGACGGTGACGTCGAAGCGGTAATCGTCGTAGGTGCCGGCAGACATTTTGCCGTCGCCGATCTGCCAGCGGATGTAGTCGCCCTCGGTGTGGACGCCGGTGTGGGTCTCCGCCACAGCCAGAATGTTGTGGAGGGAGGGCAGTCCCTCGCCGCTTTCATCCACATAGGTGAAGGTGACGGTGGTCTGCCGCTGCTTGATGGCCTCGCGGACCACATCGGCGGCCTGTCCGATGCTGCTGCATTCGCTGCCGGCAGCCCGGAACTGGGCTTTTCGGAGCGAAGGCTCTGCGTCCTTCCGAATGATCTCGGTGGTGAACTCCGGCTCCGACAAAAGCCCGCCGGCGGGTCCGGCGCCGGTCTCCGCCGCCATGGCCGACAGCGGCAGCAGACTCAAGACCATGCACAGTGCCAGAAGCATGCTCCAGATTCTCTTTTTCATGTACTTCTCCTCCGGAAAACAGTGTTTCAGATGGAATAATTGATTTTACCATTTTAAATGATAAATTGCAATCCGAAATCGCAGCGGATCCACTGTCGGAAATTGAAGTTTGTAGGGCAGATGATGAGCGCGAAGCCTTCCCCTTGAGGGGAAGGTGGCACGGCGGATAATAGCCGTGACGGATGAGGTGGAAACCTTGTGCTGCTGCCGAAACCTGGCCACCTCATCAGTCTCGCTTCGCGAGCCAGCTTCCCCTCAAGGGGAAGCCTTTAAAACGGAGGCTTCGCCCCGATAAACTAAAATTTGTACCGTAGGGCGGGGACCTGTGCCCCGCCGCATCAAATAGGCTGCTGAATCAACGGCGGGGCACAGG
>CADCQK010000199.1 GCA_902803575.1 Oscillospiraceae bacterium | reverse complement strand
TGCATGGAAACGGTAAATGCGGCAAGGCGGATAATTACGGTTCATCGCACACTGTCTCAAATCCGGTATCCCCCAGTCATGGCCTCGCGGGGGATCGGCCATGCCAGCCTTCGGCCCAGGTCGCAATCAAAGATTGCTCCCCGCTTTGGCTACAAACGTGCCCCCGGCACGTTTGCTTAACGCGTCGCGCCCTTTAGGCAAGGGGGCCATGGGCGGCGCACCCAGCGGAGGCATGAGGGCATGCCTCCCTACGTAATAAATGTGCAACATTCGCTTGACAAATGATGGAGCCGCGCGTATACTATATAGTGTGGTCAGGCGACTGGCCGCGCAATATTCTAAGGAGGACATATCCAATGAAGAAACTGCTTGCATTGGTTCTTTGCGTGATGATGTTTGTCGCCATCATCCCGACGAACGCTTTCGCGTGGGAAGATAAAGCGGTCAGCAGCACCGCTGTCAAAGAAGCCGAGAAGTCCATCAAGAACATGTACACCGCCATCGCCACCGACGAGCTGGTCTTCGGTACCGCCCAGAGCCTGCACGACCTGTTCGACGGCCTGAGCAAGCAAATGTTCGACGGCGTCGACAGCATCGACGTACCTGTCACACAATCAAAGCTGAAACCTGTCACGACCAATAAAGCCAAGACCTATCACGACGATCTGGTCGACAACACCAGAGCTTACCTCAAGGGCATCGTCGGTGACTCCATCGCCAAGTACATCAGCGACAGAACCAGCAGCTTCAAGTCCGACACCATCAACGGCGGCGTCGATCCCGAGAAGTATCTGAAGGTCTTTGTTGCGGCGGTGAATGACTCGGTCGCCAGCGAAAAGGCGCAGAAGGGCATCGAAGCCTTTGCCTATGATCTGGCCATGATCAAGGTCATGCAGTCTGTGAAGGATGAAGCGGATGATCTCCAGAAGGCAATCAAGGACTGGGGCGGCAGCAAGTGGGACGAGTTTGGCAGTGTTTTTGATCCGAAAACGAAAGACTATGATTTCTCGACCGTTTTGTATTGGATGCCTTCCAAGAATGGCATGATGGAAAGCCCCTGGGCTTACACGACGGACTCCAAGGATGACATTATCAACGTCTATACTGCCATCCTCAACGACAAGTAATTCGCACAACGAACCAACATCCCGATCCTGACAATCGGTGAAAACGATGCAGCCCCCGCGAATGCGGGGGCTGCGTTTTTTGTTCACCTGTTGAAGATCGAAACGTCGTTTTCCCAGCCGCGATCCAGCAGCCAGTAGCCTTCAAAGTCCGCGTCCTCGTCCTCGTCGCCCTCGGTGATGGGCGTGTCGGGCTTTACGCGGCTGAGCTTCTTTCGCGTCTCGTATGCGCGAAGCTCGTCCACCGTGAAGGGGAGACCCAGCTCCGCCGCGATCGGCAGCAGCACCGCCTGAACCAGCGACTCGCGGATCTCAAGACTGCCGGGGTAGCAGGCCACGGCCTCGTCGATGCGCGCCCGCAGCGCGGGGTCTGCGTCACAGCGTTCAAAAAAACGGCTCACGTTCTCCGTCATATGCATCAGCTCCCTGATTGTAATAATAAGAATATTATACTCACATGCTCCGCCGTTTGCAAGCGCCCGCACTTGCGAAACCGGGAGAACTGTGATACAATGCGAAACTGTATCTATGTACATTGCCTTAAATCTTCGTTTTGAAAGGCGGATCTGTCTATGAAAAACAGCGATAAAATAAGATTTTGGATCGACAAGACCGGCTTCTTTGCCGAGTGCGCCATGATTTTCCTCATCCTCGCCGCCGTCTTCCGCTTCTTCGGCTGCTGGGGCATGTGGACGGACAGGGTGAACTATATCATGCTCACGCTCCTGCCCATCTGCTGCTGTGTGCTGCTGACGCTGTGCATCCTCTTTTTCGGGAAAAAGGGCTTCTTCCTGTCCTTCATCCCGGTGCTGCTCGGCGTGGTGTTCTTTGTCTATAAGGCTTTGAGCAGCTATACCTCCTGGGTGCCCATCGTGCTGAACGTGCTGCTGTACCTTGTGGCGGCGGTCGTGTATACGGCGACGGTGTTCGGCTGGATCCCGACCAAGTGGCTCCTGCCCCCGATCTTCGGCCTGCCGTTTCTCTATCGGCTCGTCATGCACGATATCCCCGCGCTCAGCAATCTCGAAAATCCCGTCACCTTCGCCGCCGGCATGCAGGAGATGAGCATTCTCGGCATCCGCGCCGCGCTCTTCTGCATCGGCATAGCGCTCAAGAAAGCTGACGTGAAGAAGAAAGCGCGCAAGGATGAAAAAGACGAGCAGCCCGCCCCCGCGCCGCAGCCTGTCGAGACGCCGGCTCCGGCTCCCGCGCCTGCTCCGGCTCCCGCGCCCGTCGAGAGCGTCCAGACCGCGACGTTTAATTCCGCGGAAAACCCCATCCTCTCCGACGAGCCGTATACCCCCGTCCTGACGCTCGATCCCGAACCCATCGAGACCGACAGCGTGAACGCGCAGCAGCCCGACGAAAGCGAGGATGCGTAAGCAGATGGCCGCCACCCATTCTTCGGGCGCTGTGACCGCAAGGAGAAGACCGAATAAAAAGCGCGCTGTGCTGATCTGCACTGTCCTCGCGGCGGTGTTCGTGTTCGCCATGGCCGTCGTGTTCATGAGTGTCTCGGATAACCGCAGC
>CADCQK010000198.1 GCA_902803575.1 Oscillospiraceae bacterium | reverse complement strand
GCAACAATGACGACATGGCCATCGGCGCCATCAACGCCCTCGCCCAGGCCGGCTACAACACCGGTGACGAAGGCGCGAAGGTCATCCCCGTCTTCGGTGTTGACGCTGTTGACGCTGCCAAGGAGCTCATCAAGGAAGGCCGCATGACCGGTACCGTCCTGCAGGATGCCGTCGGCATGGCCAAGGCCACCGCGACCATCACCAACAACCTCATCAAGGGTGTTGACAAGTTCGAGGGTCTCGCTGAGAACGTTGTGATCGTGGATGACTGGTTTGTCCAGATCCCGTACGCGCCCTACACCGGCGAATAAGCTTTTAACCGATGCCGGCTCGCGTGATCCATACGCGGGCCGGTTTTTTGTGCGGTTCCGCCGCCCCTCCCCGGGCGGCGGGAGCGCCTAAACTCAACAGAAAGGAACAGCGCGGCATGGACAATCAGAACATACTGCTGCGCATGGAGGGCATCTGCAAATCCTTCCCCGGCGTCAAAGCTCTCGACCATGCGCAGTTAAACCTTCGCGCCGGCACGGTACACGCCCTCATGGGCGAAAACGGCGCGGGCAAATCCACGCTGATGAAATGCCCGTTCGGTATTTACAGCAAGGACGAGGGTCACATCTACCTGGACGGGAAGGAGATCAATTTCAAATCCTCCCGCGAGGCGCTGGATAACGGCGTCGCCATGGTGCACCAGGAGCTCAACCAGGCCCTCAAGCGCAACGTCATGGACAATATCTGGCTCGGCCGCTACCCCAAGGTCAAGGGCCTGCCCATCGTGAGCGAGAAGCAGATGTACGAAGACACCATGAGGGTCTTCAAGGAGCTCGACGTGAACGTGGACCCGCGCATGATCATGGGCAAGATGCCGGTCTCCCAGCGCCAGATGGTGGAGATCGCGAAGGCCGTCTCCTTCAACTCCAAGGTCATCGTCCTGGACGAGCCGACCTCCTCCCTCACCGAGACCGAGGTCGATCATCTCTTCCGCATCATCAACATGCTCCGCGACCGCGGCTGCGGCATCATCTACATCTCCCACAAGATGGACGAGATCCTGCGCATCAGCGATGAGGTCACCATCATGCGCGACGGCCACTACATCGCGACCCACGCGGCCAAGGATCTCACCAAGGCGGAGATCATCCGCCTCATGGTCGGCCGCGAAATGACCAACCAGTTCCCCCCGAAGCTCGATACCGCCTCCGACGAGGATATCCTGAGGGTGGAGGGCATCTCCGCCCAGTACTCCCTCCTGCAGGATGTGAGCTTCAGTCTCAAGCGGGGCGAGATCCTCGGCGTCGCGGGCCTGGACGGCTCCGGCCGCACGGAGCTGCTGGAAAACATCTTCGGCGCCGGTACCCGCAGGGGCGGCAAGATGTACAAGGACGGCAAGGAGATCCGAAACCGCACGCCCAAGGAGGCCATCGCCAACGGCTTCGCCCTCGTCACCGAGGAGCGCCGCGCCACCGGCATCTTCAGCATCCTGACCATCCGGGAGAACACCGTCATCTCCAGCCTGAAGAACTATCTGTCGGGCCTGCTGCTGCAGGAGAAGAAAATGATCAAGAGCACCGACGAGATGATCCAGGCCATGCACATCAAAACGCCCAGCCAGAAAACACAGATCCGCTCGCTCTCCGGCGGCAACCAGCAGAAGGTCATCTTCGGCCGCTGGATCCTCACAAGCCCGGACATCCTGCTGCTGGACGAGCCGACCCGCGGCATCGACGTCGGCGCAAAGTACGAGATCTATGAGCTGATTCAGGACCTTGCCAAATCCGGCAAATCCGTCATCATGGTCTCGTCGGAGATGCCGGAGCTTCTCGGCGTGTGCACCCGCATCCTCGTCATGAGCGGCGGGCGTCTGGCCGGTGAGGTTGACGCTGACAATACCAGCCAGGAGGAAATCATGACCCTGGCTGCCAAATATGTGTAAAGGGGTACAGACAATGACAAAGACCAAATCCTCTGGCAACATCGTAAACTGGATTCTGGATCACGCCATGATCCTCATCATCCTCATCATGGCGATCTACGTGGAGATCCGGCGTCCGCAGTTTTTCGGCGTCGCCTCGCTGATGAATATCGTGAACCTCACCGCCGCCCGCCTTCCCATGGCCCTGGGCGTCGCGGGCTGCATCATCCTCGCCGGCACCGACCTCTCCGGCGGCCGTGTCGCCGGTCTCACCGCCTTCATCTCCGCCATCCTGCTGCAGAAGGCCAGCGTCAATAACCGCTTTATCGAGGGCGGCTCCCCCTGGTTCGTGCCCGCGGTCATCCTGGTCGTCATGGCGGTCGGCGCCTGCGTCGGCGTGCTCAACGGCTTCTGCATGGGCAAGTTTAAGCTGCACCCCTTCATCGTCACCCTCGCGACCCAGCTCATCACCTACTGTGTCTACCTCACCGTCTCCAACTCCAAGCAGATCTCGAGCCTTGACCCGAGCTACACCACGAACTTCGTCACAAAGCCCCTCTTCCGCATCGGGACCACGGCGGTGCCGGTCTATGTGCTGCTGGCCATTATCCTGACGGCGCTCATGTGGGTGATCTGGAACAAGACCACCTTCGGCAAGAACATGTTCGCCGTCGGCTCCAACGAGGAGGCCGCGCGCGTCTCCGGCGTCAACGTCCTGCTCACGATCATGGGCGTGTTCATCATGGCCGGCGCGCTCTACGGCTACACCGGCTTTATCGAGGGCGCCCGCATCGGCACCTCCAGCCCGTCCCTGGGCCTCAACTATGAGAGCGACGCCATCTCCGCCGTGGTTATCGGCGGCGTCTCCTTCGTCGGCGGCACCGGCAAGATCAGCGGCGTCATCCTCGGCGTGTTCATGATGCAGCTCATCATG
>CADCQK010000197.1 GCA_902803575.1 Oscillospiraceae bacterium | reverse complement strand
GGTGCCGTTCTGGAGCATATCCTCCAGGTTCACCAGATCACAGTTGTGCATGTGCTGGGCGAAGTAGTCGGAATCGTGGAAGTGGATGATGCCGGCCTCATGCGCCTCCACGATGTCCGGGGGCAGCAGCAGACGCTCGGTGATGTCGCGGCTGACCTCGCCGGCCATGTAGTCACGCTGGGTGGAGTTCACAACAGGGTTCTTGTTGGAGTTCTCCTGCTTGGCTTCCTCGTTGTTGCACTCGATGAGGCTGAGGATGCGGTCGTCGGTGGTGTTGGCCTGACGGACCAGGCTGCGGGTGTAGCGATAGGTGATATAGGCCTTCGCCACTTCGAAGGCGCCGTGGGCCATGATCTGCTTCTCGACCATGTCCTGGATCTCCTCCACGGCGGCGCTGCGGCCCAGCTCCTGGCAGGAAATCTCCACCGTCTCAGCGATGCGCTGGATCTGCTTGGCGGTCATGCGGACGGATTCGTCCACCGCGTTGTTGGCCTTGGTGACGGCCATGAGGATCTTTGAGATGTCGAAGGCGACCTCGGCACCGTTTCTCTTGATGATTTTCATGATTTCTCTCCTAAATTCCCTTTTTCGGTTGTTCACTATGAACGAAACCGAGCGATATTTGCGCGATATTATGTTACTTAGCAGGGTTAGAATACTACATCTTGTGTCTGATGTCAAGTGTTAAAACTATATTTGGTGGCGAAGTCACAAAAGTTGCACAATGCCGCAAACCCTTGATTTCTCACGAAAATTTACTCCCACCGAGGACTTCGGCGGGAGTAAACTTCAAATTTTGAATATTATTTTGTCGGTTTTTGCAATCTACGGGTTGGGGCTGGTCTCGGTCTGGAGATCCAGGAAGGCCTGGTTCCCCTCGTGGGTGGTGACGCCGCGGAAGTACTTGGCCCCGTCGGGACCAAGATACATGCCGTCCAGCTCGTCGGAGCAGAGGAAGACGTCGGTATAGAAGTACAGCGGGCAGACCGCGCCGGTGCTCATGAGCAGCGTCTCCAGCTCATGGATCATTCTGGAGCGCTCTCTGGGGTCGGCAGTGCTCTGGATCGAGTAGAGCAGGCCGTCGTAGCTCTCCATCCAGGTGAGACCGCTGCGCTCCTCGCCGCCGATGTTGGCGGTGTAGCCGTCATACTGGGCGTGCTCGCCCCAGCCGAGACCGATGCTGTTGCTGCTGGTGCTCCAGAGCATCAAAAACAGCAGCGGGTCGTCGTAGTCCGCGGTCCAGCTGTGGCGGATGATGGAGTAATCCCCCTTCTCCCGCTCGGCCAGGAAGGTGGTCATGTTCACCGTGGAGATGTTCAGGGTGATGCCGTAGTCGGAATAGAGATCCCGGAGATAGTTTGCAATGTCCACGTGTCCGACGGAATCGCTGGTCAGATAGCTCAGCGCCGGGAAGTCCTTGCAGCGTCCGCTGTCGGAGACGGTGAACTTGCCGGAGGATTTGGCGGCGGCCTTGAGAAGCTTGATGGCCTCCTTGCAGTTTTCCGCATAGTCCGCGGGGTCGATGCTGTAATAGCCGCTGCCGTCCGCCTCGGGACCGTTGTGGGAAGCAAAGTCGCTGCCGTCGGCGTCGGTGATGCCGTCGGGCACGTAAGAGGCCGCGGGCAGCTGACCCGCCTTTGCGATGGCCTCACAGATGTAGTCGCGGTCGATCAGCAGCCCCAGGGCCCTGCGGATCTGCACCCGCTCCGCCTCGGTGAATGCAGCAAAAGCCGGGTCGTTCAGATTGAAGCAGAGGCTGTAGACTCCCAGCTTCGGGGCGGTATGATAGGCGTCGGCGTAGTCCTCCCGCAGCATCAGAAGCTGCTCCGAGGGCAGGCTGTCCGCCAGGGCGTAGCGGCCCAGCAGGAAGCCGTCCAGCGCCTCATTGGGGTCATCGGTGAAGTCGAAGCGCAGCACCTCAGCGGTGACGTTCCCCGCATCCCAGTACTGCTCGTTTTTCGCAAGGAGCATCTCCGTGTCGCTCAGATGGGTGACCCGGAAGGGACCGCTGGTGATGAGAGTCTCGGCGCTGAGACTCCAGTCCGCGCCGGTGTCCACGGCGGCCTTCTTCACCGGATAAAACACCGGATTCGCAAGGATTTTGAAGAAGTTCGGCTCCGAGGAGACCAGGGTCACCTTCAGGGTGCGGCCATCCTCCGAGGCAGCGAGGTTCAGCACGCCCCGGTCGTAGCCGTCGATGCAGTCCAGCAGATACCGCTCGTCCACGTCGGGCATGGAGAGCACCCGGTTCCAGGAATAAATAAAGTCCTCCGCCGTGAGATCCGAGCCGTCGGACCACTTCAGGCCCTCCCGCAGATGAAATTCATAATAGGGCAGTCCCTTGTCGTCCACCTGGACCCCCGGCAGGCTCTCGCAGAGGTCGGCAGTGAGCTCCGTGGTTCCGGCGCCGTTGAGCCGATAGCCCACCAGGCCGGAATAGAGGTTCACCAGATAGGTGGCGTCCCCCGAGGAAACGTACTGCGCCGGATCCAGAGAGGCCGGCTTCACCCCCAGGCAGTAGGTGGTGGGCCAGATGACCTGGTCCGGCTCCGGGGAGGGGGTGGCCTCCGGCGTCATAGGGTTCTCTTTTCCGCAGGCGCAGAGACTGCAGACCATCAGCACCGCCAGAAGCAGCGATAGAAGGCGTTTCGTCATGTATTTCAGCTCCTTTCGTGGAGAGATAAAATTCAGAATGGTTTGGATATTATACCATATAATAAAGCAGAAATCAACCGCTTCGACACACGTTCCCCACTTTCAATCGTATTCTCCATAATTCTCGCTTGTTCTTCCCCACTTTCCCCGGCATTCTGCAAAAAAAGACACACTCCGCAGAAGACAGAGCGTGTCTTTTGGTTTTATAATCCCGCGTCCAGATCGTAGGTCCGGTACTGGATCGCCTCGGCCAGATGCTGGGGCTCGATGGTCTCCGCTCCGGCCAGATCCGCGATGGTCCTCGCCACTCTGAGGATCCGGTCGTAGCTTCTGGCGGTGAGGCCCATGGCGTCATAGGCCTGCTGCATCAGTTTTTCGCAGTCCTCCGACAGGGCACAGGCGGTCTGCAGTTCCTTCGGCCCCATCTGGGCGTTGCAGACGGTTTTGGAGTTCTGATAGCGCTTTCGCTGGACGGCTCTGGCCTTGTCCACTCTCTGGCGGATGGCAGCGGAGCTCTCCCCTGCCGGTTTTTCCTTCAGATCGTCGTACTCCAGCGCCGGCACCTCCACGATCAGATCCATCCGGTCCAGCAGCGGGCCGGAGATCCGGCTGTGGTATTTTCTGACCTCGTTTGGGCTGCACTTGCATCTCCCCGAGGGGTGGCCGTACCAGCCGCACTTGCAGGGGTTCATGGCGCAGACCAGCATGAACCGGCTGGGATAGGTGACGCTGCCCACGGCGCGGGAGATGGTGATCTCCCCATCCTCCAGGGGCTGGCGCATGGTCTCCAGCACCTGATTGGGAAACTCCGGCAGCTCGTCCAGGAACAGCACGCCGTTGTGGGCGAGGCTCATCTCCCCCGGCTTGAGGCTGGTACCGCCGCCGGACATGGCCACCGGGGACACCGTGTGGTGGGGCGCCCGGAAGGGCCGCTGGCTGACGATGGGACTTTTGTGATCGGTGAGACCCGCGACGGAGTGGATCTCTGTGGATTCCAGCATCTCTTTTCGCTGCATGGCCGGTAAAATCGACGGCAGCCGCTTGGCCAGCATGCTCTTGCCGGCGCCCGGCGGGCCGATCAGCAGGATGTTGTGACCGCCGGCGGCAGCCACCTCCAGGGCGCGCTTCACGTTCTCCTGGGCCTTGACCTCAGAAAAGTCCAGTGGAAAATCCTCCACAGTTTTGGGCTTCGGCGCGTTGGCGGGCTCGATCCTCCGGTCGCCCCGAAGGTGATAGACCAGCTGCATCACGTTCTTCACCGGGTAGACCGTGATCTCCGAGACGAAGGCGGCCTCGGCGGCGTTTTCCGCGGGGACGAAGAGCTCCTCAATCCCCTGCCGCACCGCAGCCAGGGCCATGGGCAGGGCTCCCGGCACAGGACGCACCTCCCCGGCGAGGCTCAGCTCCCCGAAAAAGGCCTGGGTCTTCGGCGGGGTTTTCAGCTCTCCGGTGGCGGAGAGGATGCCGATCAGCATGGGCAGGTCGTAGAGAGTGCCCGCCTTGCGCATATCTGCCGGGGCCAGGTTCACGGTCAGGTGGCTGACGGGAAAGCGCATGCCGTTGTTTTTGATGGCGGCGCGCACCCGCTCTCTGGCCTCCTTCACCGCGGAGTCCGGCAGGCCCACCACGTCAAACTTCGGAAGCCCGTTGGTCACATAGCACTCCACGCTGACGCCGTAGCCGCCCACCCCCTGACAGCCAAGGGATTGAATTTTGGAAAGCATAAACCGCCCTCCCCTGTTGATTTTCAATCTATTCTAGCATAGTTTTCATGGCAAGTCCAGAAAAACGAAAAGCCGAGACCCGAAAGTCTCGGCTTTTGAAGTTGTCTTATTCCTCCACGGGGACCAGAGCGATGTGCAGCTCGTCCAGCTGCTTCTGCTCAACCGTACTCGGGGCGCCCATCATGACGTCCTGAGCGTTCTTGTTCATGGGAAACGGAATGATCTCGCGGATGGAATCCTCACCCGCCAGCAGCATGACCATGCGGTCCACGCCCGGGGCGATGCCGGCGTGGGGAGGCGCACCGTAGCAGAAAGCGTTGTACATGGCCGGGAACTTGGCCTTCACGTCGTCCTCGCCGAGACGCACCATCTCAAAGGCCTTGACCATGATCTCGGGATCGTGGTTACGCACAGCGCCGGAGCTCAGCTCCACGCCGTTGCAGACCAGATCGTACTGGAAGGCGTAGATGTCCAGCGGATCCACCTCGCCGCGCTCGGCTTTTTCGAGGATCTCCAGGCCGCCATTGGGCATGGAGAAGGGGTTGTGGCAGAACTCCAGCTCGCCGGACTCCTCGCCGATCTCGTACATGGGGAAGTCCACGATCCAGCAGAACTCGTACCGCTCCACATCCATGTGGCCGGGGACGGCGGCGCCCAGCTTCTGACGCAGAACGCCGGCGGTCTTCTGAGCAGCGGTCTTCTTGCCTGCAGTGACGCCAACGAAGCAGCCGGGCTTCAGGCCCAGGGTCTCGGTGACCTCCGCCTGCTTGGCCGCGAGGAACTTCGAAATGCCGCCGGCGAAGTTGCCCTGTTCGTCCACCTTGAACCAATAGGGCTTCTGGCCGGCCTGCACCTCCACGTCGGCGCAGAGCTTGTCCACCGCCTTGCGGGCCAGATTGCAGTCCTCCACCACGATGGCCTTGACCACCGCGCCGTTCTGGAAGGGGGCGAACTCGCTGTCCTGCACCAGAGCGGTCATGTCCTGCACCTCCAGATCGATGCGCAGGTCGGGCTTGTCGGAGCCGTAGCGCTCCATGGCCTCGTTGAAGGGGATGCGCCGGAAGGGCGCCTCGGAAGCGATGTCATACTTGCCGAACTTGGCGAAGATCGGCGGGAGCACGTCCTCCAGCACAGAGAAGACGTCGTCCTGATCGGCGAAGGCCATCTCCATATCGAGCTGATAGAACTCGCCCGGGCTGCGGTCGCCGCGCGCGTCCTCATC
>CADCQK010000196.1 GCA_902803575.1 Oscillospiraceae bacterium | reverse complement strand
GTCGGAGCCGATGTCGCCGCCCACGTTCACGGCCTTGGCGCTGATGCCCAGGTAGCCGTAGCCGAGGTTGTCAACAGTGTTGGTGGTGATGACAGGACCGTTCACATCGTCGTTGCCGTTGGCGGCCTTGATGGCGTCAACGGTGTCCTTGGAGTAGCTGGGATCGGTGATGTCGATGGTGCCGGTGGTGACGCCATTGAGCTTATCCTTATCGCTGGACTCCAGGAACTGGACGTACTGGGTCTTGGGAGCGCCCTTGTAGTAGCTCTCGTTGGCCTCGAAGTAAACAACGCCGTTCTCGAACTTCAGGAACTTGTAGGGGCCGGCGCCCATGGGCTCGGTGGTCTTGGCCTTCACGCCGGACAGATCGCCCTTGGTAAAGCCGAACTGGTTGTTGTCATAGTCATAGAGGCTGGCGTCGCCATAGTAGTGCATGGGAGCAACAGCGATGCCCATCTGATAGATGGCGGGAGCGTCGGCCTTGGTGAGGGTCACGCGGACGGAGTAATCGCCGGTCTTCTCGATGCCGGTGATGGAGTCAGCGCTGTCGCCGGTCTTGACACCCTTGGTGTAGTCGGCGAAATCGGGGAACAGCTCGGAGAAATCGACATCAGCGGCCTCGGTGGAGACGGCAGTGGGGATGTCGTTGTCATAAGCCTCGAGGATCGCAGCCCAGAAATCAGCGGCGGTGGCGTCCTCTTTCAGCTCGTAGCCCCAGGTAGCGGCGCACTCGGCGACAGAAGCGTCAGCCTCGTTGTACTCGTTGTTGATGCAGAAATCAACAATGCTCTGGGCGAAGGCCGGGCCGGCCTCGTTGAGGGACTTCCAGAAAGCGGTCTGCTCTTCCTCGGTCCAGTTGGTGAAGTCGGTGTTGTCCTCACCGGCCTCCAGCAGCAGGCTGTAGAGGCTGGACATGCCGGAACGATACTCTTCCATGCCAGCGATGGGCAGCGCAAAGAAGGTGGAGTTGCCGTCATAGGTGGGGTCAGACAGAACGTACATGGAGAAGATGACGTCGTCGGCGGTGAGCTTCTCACCATCGGAGAAGGTGACGTTGTCGCGCAGATCGAAGTCGTATGCGATGGTGCCGTCGTCGTTCTCGGTGATGGTCAGGTCAGCCAGTCCCTTGTACTCGTAATCGGTGCCGTTGTAGGGACGGGTCTCGCCGGTCTTGCCCTTCTCGACGATGGCGCCCTGACGGTCAATGTCGAGCAGGTTGACAGCCGTCATGGCCCAGACGTCCTGGTCGTAAGCAGTCTCCGAGAAGAAGGGAGAGAACTTACTGGAGAAGTTGGAATAGCCGACGACCAGCGGCTTGCTGCCGCTCTCAGCCGGTTCGGCGCTTCCGCTGGATTCCTGCTTGGTGCCGCAGCCTGCGAACAGGGCGAGGCACATCACAAGAGCCAGCAACAGTGCGATGGTTCTTTTCACTTGCTTTGTCCTCCTTAGAGATTTTGTTCGAGTCCGATGGGGCCTTTACCACCGCAGCCCCAGGGGACTCAATTTTCTTTCTATTTCAACGGTTTTTTGACCGATGAAATCAAGATTAGGGTTTTCGGCGGGGCACAGATCCCCGCCCTACGATACACCTGTAGGGCGGCCACCCGTGGGCCGCCGTTATTCTTTCTCCCACACCTGCTTCTTGAATGCGTTGCCCGCGATCCACGCGGAGATCGCCGCCAATAGCAGCAGCAGGAAAAACCAGAGACAGACGCCGGAGAAGGCGGTCCTGGTGATGAGCAGATACACGCCGCCCAGAATGCCGGTGAGCACATTGAACACCGCCAGGGCTCTGGTAATGGGGAAAATGTTGTCCTTCACATTCTCCCAGACGAAGGTCTTTACCCTTCCCCCGGAGAAGGCCAGCTTCCTCCCCTGCCAGAACAGGGCGAAGAAAACCGACACCGTGCCGAGATATGGGATGATCACATACCAGGTGTTCAGCATGCCCGGAAACGGCAGGCAGCCCGCCGCGATCAGAAAGGCAGCGGAGACCACGCTCCAGATCAGGAAGGGCATGAGCGCCTTTCCCCCGCCCTGCAGCACGTACCAGTCGCCGACGTAGTGGTATTCCCCGTTGGCGTCCTTGATGTGCTGATCCAGGTGGGCCTTGTGGCGCCGCCGATGCTCCTGGGCCATTTATTCGATCCCGCTGAGGTCGTATTCCGCCAGCCACTTGGCCGCGGCGGAGCAGACTTCCTTGAGGCAGGCGGGCTCGAAGGGGCTGTCCAGCCCGGCATTCTTCAGCAGCTCCGTAAAGGTCACGCTGCCGCCCTGCTTGGTATAGGCCATATAGTGCGCCCAGGCGTCCGGCAGATCCTTCTGGATCCGGGCCCAGAAGCTCAGGGCCACGGTCTGCGCCAGGCAGTAGTCGATGTAATAGAAGGGATAGGAATAGATGTGGTGCTGCCGCTGCCAGCCCTCGCCCTCGGAGTAAAACGGGATGTCGCCGTCCAGCTTCTGCCAGGGCATGTAGATCCCCAGCAGCTCCTTCCAGACGTCATGGCGCTCTCTGGGCGTCATGTCCGGCTTTTCAAAGACGATATGCTGGAAATGATCCACCATGGTGCCGTAGGGGATGAAGGTCAGGGAGCCCGCCAGATGGTTGTAGCGGAATTTCCGGGTATCCTCACCGAAGAACAGCTCCGACCAGGGCCAGGCAAAGAACTCCATCGACATGGAGTGGACCTCGCAGGCCTCCAGGCTGGGCCAGACGGTGGACACCGGCACGCGCTTGCGGTTATACCAGTCGGCGAAGCCGTGGCCGGCCTCGTGGGTGACGGTCTCCACATCGTCGGCGGTGCCGTTGAAGTTAGCAAAGATAAAGGGAACCTCGTAATCGTGGAGGCTGGTGCAGTAGCCGCCGCCCTGCTTCCCCTCGGTGGACAGCACGTCCAGCAGCTCTCCGTCCAGCATGGTGCGGAAGAACTCGCTGGTCTCGGGGCTCAGCTCGTCGTAGAACTTCCGGCCGGCGGCGAGGATGTCATCGGCGCTGCCCTGGGGCTTCGGGTTGCCGCTGCGGAAACGGAGGGCATTGTCGGCGAAGCTCATGGGGTATTCCTTCCCCAGACGCTTGGCCTGATCCCGGAACACCTGATCGGCCACGGGAACCAGATACTCCACCACCAGCTTGCGGAAGGCTTCCACATCCTCCTTGGTGTAGCAGTTGCGCTCCATGCGGTAGTAGCCCAACTGGGTATAGCCGCCGTAGCCCAGCTTCACGCCCATCTCGTGGCGGACGTGCACCAGCTCGTCATAGAGCCGGTCCAGCTCGGCCTGATTGTCCTTGTACCACTGGCCCTCGGCCTTCCAGGCCGCCAGACGCACTGCGTCGTCGGCGTCGTTCTTATAGGGCGCGATCTGGCTCAGGGTATAGACGCCGCCCTGAAACGGGATCTGGGCGCTGGCCAAAAGCTTTTCGTAGGCCTGCACCAGATCGTTTTCCTTCTGCAGCTGGGGGATGATCTCGGGAGAGAAGCTCTTTTTCTGGAGCTCGGCGTTGGTGAAGATGATCTCACCGAATTCCTCGGAAAACTCCTTGCGGAAGGGGCTTTCCAGCAGAGCGTCCGTCCACTGCTGGACATACTCCTGCAGCTCCGGCTGCTTCTCGTTCCAGTAGGTCTGCTCTTTGTCGTAGAATTCGTCTCTGGTATCGATGCTGTGGCGGATGCTCACCAGAGTCAGCTGGGTCTCCACCTTCCGGTCGAGCCTGTCCATTTCGAGGAACGCTTCTCTGGCGGCGGCATAGTCCTCCGCCTGATTCAGCTTTTCGATCAAAGAAGTGATCTCCGCCTTGACGGATTCCAGATCCGGGCGGGAATAGGGCATTTCGGAAAATTTCAAGGAAGTTGCCTCCGTTAATGATTGTTTTCCTGACGGAACGCGTCGATCACCGACAGCACCACGTTCAGCTGTGTGTCCGTGAGACCGGAGACGTCCGCAGTCTTCTGGTGCTTGACCCCCAGAAGATAATCCGTGGTGACGCCGAAAAAGGCCGCCAGGGTGATGAGCGTATCCAGTGTGGGGTAGCCGAGTGCGTTTTCATATTTGCTCACCACAGCCTTGCTGAGCCCGACACGGCTCCCCAGCTCCTGCTGAGTCAGCCCGCGGGCCTGCCGCAGCTTCTTCAGGTTTTCGCCAAAATCTGTGTAAAGCACCATACGACCCCCTTTTTACTAGTTTACTGAAATGCCGTATTTCGTTCATAGATTTTAGTATCCGTTTCGTTGATTTTTGCTTTTTTAGCAGGAACATCCCCTGCTATCTTCCAAGATATCCAGATATATCCAATTCCGTGGCCCCGGCAGCCAAGGTTTTTGGATGCGCTCCGATTGTCTGAATTTAAACAGATCATTTTTGCGATTTTTTATTTGATTTCCGAGAATATAAAATATAATATGTAATTCTGTTCGAAATTACAAAAAATGGAGGAAAAACAATGAAGCAAAGCAAACGCATCCTCGCGCTGGTGCTGGCGGCAGTTCTCTGCCTGGGACTGTTCAGCTTCACCGCAGGCGCGGCCACGCTGAAGAATGTCAAGCAGTACGACACCTACACCTGCCTCGGCGACAGCATCGCCGCCGGCTTCGGCCCTTATAACCGTGACAACAAGGGCTTCCAGCAGGAGGACATCGCCTATCACACCTATGTGAAGAACGCCGTGGGCGCCAAGACCTTCTATCCTCTTGGCCGCGTGGGCTTCCGCACTACGGAGCTGCGCTTCATGATCGACGACACCTATCAGGGCGACGATTACCTCTTCAAGCTTTACCGCATGGATGAGGAGCTGCGCGCCAAGATGCGTCCCGTGTTCGCCAAGGCCATCCAGGACGCTGATCTGATCACCCTGAACGTGGGCTCCAACGACGTGATGAACTACGCCTACATCCGCGCCTACTATGCGCTGATCAAGGAGGACACGACTCTGGAGAAAAATCTCCAGGCCCTGCTGGATCAGGGCGGCGACATGACCAAGGCGCTGAATGATCTCTATTCCACCGCCAAGACCGCCAACCGTCTGCCGCAGGTCATCGCCACCTTCCTGGAGAGCATCGCCATCGGCTATCGCAACTTCCTCCAGAACTGGGACCCCATGGTGGAGAAGATCTACGAGCTGAACCCCGACGCTACGCTGGTGGCCGTGGGCATGTTCAACCCCATGAAGAACGCCAAGTTTACCGACGCCTCCCTCATTGAGATCGGCAAAGCTCTGGACGGCGTCGCCGGATGATCAACAACCACATCCAGCATACAAGCAAGTTTGCGGATCGCTACCTCTACGCCGACGTCTGGGACACCCCGGTGTTTGAGCTGCCCGCCATTGCCGAAGGCGGCCTGCTGGACAGCAGCATGATGGCACTGGTGCATCCCACCGAGGAGGGCCACCAGTACATGGCCACCCAGATCGTGAAGGTCCTGCCCGAGCGCAGTGCCGATGATCCGCAGCCCACTGCAACTCCGACGCCCACTGCGACCGTGGAGCCCACCACCGAGCCTACGGTTGTGCCGACCACGACTCCCTGCGATCACGCGAACACCGCCATCAGCCACAAGAAGGACGCCACCTGCACCGAGGCTGGCTACACCGGCGATAACGTCTGCAAGCGCTGCGGTGAGACCATCACCGTTGGCAGCGTGATCAAGGCGCTCGGCCATGACTGGGATAACGGCGCCATCACCAAGGCTGCCACCTGCACCGCGGAAGGCGTCAT
>CADCQK010000195.1 GCA_902803575.1 Oscillospiraceae bacterium | reverse complement strand
GTTCTCCACCTACGCCACCTGGTGGATCCGGCAGGCCATCACCCGCGCCATCGCCGACCAGGCCCGCACCATCCGCATCCCCGTGCATATGGTGGAGACCATCAACAAGGTCATCCGCGTCAGCCGTCAGCTGCTGCAGGAGCTGGGCCACGATCCCTCCGCCGAGGAAATCGCCGCCGAGATGGGCATGAGCGTGGAGAAGGTCCGGGAGATCCTGAAGATCGCTCAGGAGCCCGTCAGTCTCGAGACCCCCATCGGTGAGGAGGAGGACTCCCACCTGGGCGACTTCATCCAGGACGAGGACGCCAGCGAGCCCAGCGAGGCCGCCAGCCTGACCCTTCTGAAGGAGCAGCTGGCCGAGGTGCTGGACACCCTGACCCCCAGAGAGAAGAAGGTGCTGGAGCTCCGCTTCGGCATGGTGGACGGCCGCACCCGCACCCTGGAAGAGGTGGGCAAGGAGTTCAACGTCACCCGTGAGCGCATCCGCCAGATCGAGGCCAAGGCGCTCAGAAAGCTCAGACACCCCAGCCGCAGCAAACGGCTCAGAGATTTTCTGAATTGAGTGAAAACACCTCACTATCTCAGCAACAATTACAAAACCGGAGTTCACTAGAAAATGAACTCCGGTTTCATGTTTTACTGTTGATCCATAGCGTTCGCCATCTCTAGAATTGCCTTCTTGATTCTCTCCACACACTCAGCATCCCTCAATGATCTGAGATCGACGTAAAGCCACTTGTTTTTAACGCTATATCCCCAAATATAGCTTCGCTCCTTCGCCCAGGGAACGGAAGGAAAAGATAAAACCGTCTCACGAATCCGGTCAGGATCCCACGATTCGCCCAGAGCAGGAGGCAGTCCAACGGTATTGAAATTTATCGCGCAATAGTTTCCGGTATAGCCTCTGGTTCCAATCTCAACGCCCATGAAGCGAAGTCCATTGCGTTTACCTATAAGTGCGGGATATTGCGCACCAACTCCTGATACCCATTCCACTCCACAATGCTCTGAAGCATAATTCATAATGTCAGCAGCCAGTGCTTCAAGATTTGAAAGGCCACGCTGATTCAGCTGTCCGAGGAATTCTTCTCGCGTCCATAGATGTGTTTGCTTTTTCTGAGATCCAGCAGCTTTCCGAGGATCGTTCAGACTGTTTCCAACAATATTGGAAGACAGCAAAACAGTATCATCTGCGTCATCTGTTTTGAACTGCCGGATTTCCACACCATAGACTTCAATTTGCTCCATACTGTGATCCAGAAACTCAATTAGAATCCGCAGAGTATCCGGAATTTCATCTGCCGCAAACACCAAACGAAAATGCTCCGATCTCAGATTCGATTCGACCTTATTCCAGAAGGTTTCATCAAGGTTCAAAAACTCCTCAGCAGAGGAAGGATTGCTCTTCCGAAACAGTTCTTTCAGCTCTTCCACATTCCAGGAAGATGCACGGCATGCGTAATCCAGCATTTGTGCAACAACTTCGCGCCGAATACGGGTATCGGTACTGCGCTTAACCTCAACCAGAATGGGAACTCCCTCGTCATCCACCAGCAGGTGATCCAAAGAGAAGGCGTTACCTTCATCCTCCACCGCTTGAGACTTCAGCTCCCTGCTGATCAGGTAAATTTCATGATCCCTGCCATCCCAGGCTCTGGAGACCAGATTGGGATTATCTGCAATCAGTTTTTGAAGATCTGCTTCTTCTCGATAACGGCGCTCAGGCATTTCTTTAGCGAATTCGTCGTGCATGATATACATTTTTCTATCCATATCTTCTCTCCTGTCTCTCTGACAATCTGTTTTTCTCTAATCATAATTATTGTAACAGACTGGAAAGAAAAAAGAAAGCGATGAAAAAGAAAAACAGTTCAAAAATCGCGCTGCAGGAAAAGTACTGCAGCGCGGTTTTTATTTCTTATGATACTGGTACAGATCGCAGCGGATCATGCCGTTGTAGAGCTTGCGTTTTTTGTCGGCTGGCTGGCCGAAGCTCTGCTCGAAATTCGGGTGGGAGCAGATCAGATAGAGGCTCCAGTGCTCGGTGGTCTGGTAGGCCTTTCCGAAGGCGGTATAGAGCTGCTCGGCTTCCTTCTTCTCCAGCATCCGTTCCCCGTAGGGGGGATTCGTGACGATCACGCCCCGGTCGGTTTTCCGGTCAAACTTCGTGGCGTCAGCAACGGAGAATTCGATCAGATCCGCCACCCCGGCCCGTTGGGCGTTCTGCTTTGCAATGCCCACGGCCTTGGGGTCGATGTCGCTGGCGTAGATCCGGTAATCTCCGTGGAAGGTGCGTGCGTCCGCCGCCTCCAGTTCCTGCTGCCAGAGTTCTTTCGGGAAAACGGCCCAATTCTGCGCGGAGAAACTGCGGTTTCTCCCCGGCGCCCGATTGGTGGCAGCCAGTGCCGCCTCGATGGCCAGGGTGCCGCTGCCGCAGAAGGGGTCGCAGAATTCGCCCTTGCCCCGGTAACCGGCAATATCCACGCAGGCGGCGGCCAGAGTCTCTCTGAGCGGCGCGGTCAGGTGGGCCGGCCGGTAGCCTCTTTTGTGGAGCCCCGCGCCGGTGGTATCGAGGTACAAAACCGCCTCGTCCTTCATGATGGCGAACTGGATCTGGTATTTGGCCCCGGTCTCATTGAACCAGGTGACGTGGTAGCGCTGCTTCAGCCGCTCCACCACGGCTTTTTTGATGATCTTCTGGCAGTCCGGGACGGAGTGCAGAGCGCTGTTCAGGCTGTAGCCCTTCACCGGGAATGCACCGTCCTTCGGGATGAACCGCTCCCAGGGGAGCGCCCGGGTGCCCTCGAACAGATCGTCGAAGGTCTTGGCGGTAAATCTGCCCAGCTCGATCAAAACCCGCTCGCCGAACCGGCTGCGGAGGTTGACTCTCGCCACGGCGGCGGCGTCACCCTGAAAGCGGACGCGGCCGTTTTCCGGCATGACCTTCTCCAGCCCCATGTGGCGCAGCTCGTTGCCCACCAGGCCCTCCAGCCCGAAGAGGCAGGGCACGCTGAGTTCAAGCTTCTCCATTCGTGTCCTCGCTCTCGGCGGCCTCGGGGGCCTCCTCGGTGATCTCCACCTCCACATCGGTGACGTCCTCGCCGGTCTCCGGGTCGGACTCGGTGATCTCCACCTCAATGCTCTCGTCGTCCTCGTCGGATTCCTCCAGTTCAGCAAGTTCCGGAGCTTCCTCCGTCTGCTTCACGGCATAGCCCTTGCAGAGGATGCGGATCAGCTCATAGAGCGCATACAGCAGGCAGAGGCCCGCCAGCACCGAGAGCACCACCACGACGGTCTGGGTGAAGTGGCCCACATAGTCCACCTTCACCATCCGGTCCAGGAGGACGTCGGCGTAATCGTCGGTCTGGGGGATCAGGCCGCCCTGCTCCAGCCACTCCTTGTTCTCACTGAACCAGTCGTAGAGCTGGGTGGAGACGTCCTCCGGTAACTCGGTCACGGTGCCGGTGACCCGGATGTAGGAGCCGTCAAAGCCGGTGCCGGTCAGGAGATTCTGGGTGGCCTGGTAAATGGCGTCCTCAGAGTCGAACCATCTCTGGGGGAAGCAGAATGCCACCATCTTCCCGTTCACCGGGACGACGATGTAGCGCTCGGTGACGGTGTCGCCTCTGGTGCCCTCGGCAAAGCGGCCCAGATCCAGAAAGACCTCAGACTGCACATAGTCCCCCACCTGGGAGGCAGGGATGGTGACGGTTTCGCCGTCCTCCGTGGAGCCCATGGGTTCCGCGGCCTCGGTATCAGGTGTCTCGATGGCGGTGAAGTCCTTCGGCGTGCCCAGCATCTTGAAAATGCCGAATCCGGAGACGGCCAGCAGAATCACCGCAAGCAGCACGGCGGCGCAGCAGCGGATCCAGGCGCTGTGCTCCCGTTTGGGATCGTTGGTTTTGGTCATGGTTGTTCCTTCTTTCAAATCGATTGGTATGCGGCGGACTCCAGCATGGCGTCCAGCACGCTGATGGCGAGGGCCGCCTCCATCACCGGGATGGCCCGTACAGCCAGACAGGGATCGTGGCGTCCGTGGGTGCGGAGGGTGGTGTCCTCCATGGTGCGCAGATCCACGGTCTGCTGCTCCATGGCGATGCTGGCGGTGGGCCGCATGGCCATCCTCACCACCAGCGGCATGCCGTTGGTGATGCCGCCGTTGATGCCGCCGGCGTTGTTCGTGCGGCAGGTGACCTTCCCCTTCTCCATCTTGAAGGAGTCGTTGGCCTCGCTGCCGTGCTTTTCCGCAAAACCGAAGCCCAGGCCGAATTCCACGCCCTTGACCCCGGGGATGGCGTAGAGCAGGGACGCGATGCGGCTCTCCATGCCGCCGAACATCAGCCCGCCGACGCCCGCCGGGACGCCGGTGACCACGCACTCCAGGACGCTGCCGACACTGTCGCCGGCGGCCCGGGACTCCAGGATCTCCCGCTTCATCTCAAAGCTGAGCTCCTTGCCTTTCGCCTTGCCCACCTGGACCACGTTGGCCTCCAGACGGACGCCGCGGCGCTCCAGGATCTGCCGGCAGAGAGCCCCGGCAAAGACCATGCAGGCGGTGAGTCTGCCGCTGAAGGGGCCGCCGCCGCGAAGATCCATGTGGCCGCCGAACTTCACCTGGGCGGTGTAGTCCGCGTGGCTGGGTCTGGGGATCTCCGGCTGGTAGTCGGAGGATCGGGTGTTGCTGTTTTGAAACACCGCCGCCACCGGAGAGCCGGTGGTCTGGTTGTGGTAGAGGCCGCTGAGGATCAGGGGTTCGTCGGTCTCTTTTCTCGGAGTGCCCAGCTCCGTGGAGCCGGGGGCCCGGCGGCGCATCTGCACACGCACTTCCTCCAGATCGATGCGCTCCCCCGCAGGGAGCCCGTCCACCACGACGCCGATGCCAGGGCCGTGGGACTCGCCGAAGATCGTGACCTTCAGGCATTCACCGTATGTATTCATGGTTCTCTCCTCATATCAGAAGAATATCTTTTAGAATACTATAAATCTGCAAAAAAGTAAAGCAGCGCCGGAATTTCAGAAAATTCTGATTTGGGGCTTGACTTTCCTCCAAATACAGATTATAATACTCAAGCTGACAACTGAATCACCCAACGATCAGCCGTGGAGAAGTCGCGTAGTCCGGCCGAGCGCGCACGATTGGAAATCGTGTATACCCCAAAAGGGTATCGAGGGTTCG
>CADCQK010000194.1 GCA_902803575.1 Oscillospiraceae bacterium | reverse complement strand
CGCCGGAGGCCTGGCTCAGACTCTGGACACTGTTCCCGCTCAGCAGGGTGCCCAACAATGCGCTCATATCCATAGTTTGTTCTCCTTTACAAATAATAAAGTTTTCGTTTTGCTTGATTTGATTATACGCACTCCCCTTTCAGATGTCAACAAAAAACCGCATTTTGTCGGATAGGCGAGCGCGGTTGCAATCCGAGTCGGATATGCGGTATAATGGATTCAGATTTTTCAGGAGGTGAAGCTATGGAACAGAAGCTCAACGCCGCCCAGCTGGAGGCCGTGACCACCACCGAGGGCTTCGTGCGGGTCATCGCCGGGGCCGGCAGCGGCAAGACCCGGGCCCTGTCCAATCGGTTTGCCTATCTGGTGAACGACATGGGCATCATGCCGGGGAACATCCTCTGCGTCACCTTCACCAACAAGGCGGCCAACGAGATGCGCCAGCGGATCCACAATCTCACCGGCGACAACGACACCGGCTATATCAACACCTTCCACGGCTTCTGCGTCTCCATCCTTCAGGAGGACAGCTACGCCGTGGGGTATCCCAAGAGCTTTCTGGTGCTGGACAACTCCGACATCGACGACATGCTCCGGATCATCTATGAGGAGCGAAACCTCACCCTCCGGGACATGACCTTCTCCGCCGCCAGAGATATGATCGAGATTCAGAAGCTGTTCCGGAAGCCGGAGTATTATCTTGATCTCATCAACCTCTCTCTGGCGGATCTCCATGAGAAATACGAGCAGGCCACCGGCACCGATGACGTGATCTTTTATGGATATCTCTATCAGGAGAAGAAGTGCTTCGGACTGGATTACAACGACCTGATCAAGTTCTCCCTCTACATTTTTAAAGAAAACGAGGCCATCCGCTTGAAATGGCAGCAGCGGCTGGAGTATATCATGATCGACGAGTTTCAGGACATTGACCTGCCCCAGTATCAGCTGATGGAGGTGCTCTGCGACTACCACAAGAACCTCTTTGTGGTGGGCGATCCCGACCAGACGGTCTACACCTGGCGCGGTGCGGACATCCGGTATCTGCTGGACTTCGACAAGCAGTACCCCACCACGAAGACCATCATGATGATGCAGAACTACCGCTCCACCCCGCAGATCCTCCATGCGGCCAACTCTTTGATCTCCCGAAACCAAAACCGGATGGAGAAGGATCTGCTCCCCACCCTGCCGGACGGGAAATCTGTCCTCTGCCACCACGCGGAGAACGCCGAGAATGAGGCAGAGTGGATCGCCTATCAGATGCACGAGCTCCACGATCAAGGAGTGCCCTACGGGGACATGACCATCCTCTACCGGGCCCACTATGTGACCCGCACCGTGGAGACCGTGCTCCAGAAGCGGAAGGTGCCCTACACCATCTACAGCGGCGTCCCCTTCTATGGGCGCATGGAGATCAAGGACGCGCTGAGCTATCTCCGGATGATCGCCTACAAGGACGATCTCTCCTTCCGCAGAGTGGCCAACACGCCGAAGCGGAATCTGGGCCAGCGTCGGATGCGGTTTTTGCAGGAATACGCCGCCCAGAACGGCTGCAGCCTCTATGAAGCGCTCCGCAGAACCCTGGATGACGAGATCTTCAAGGGCACCAAGGCCGCCAAGTTCGTCAGTCTGGTGGAGGCCTTCGCCGCCGACTACGCCGACCGGCCCATCTCCGAGGTGCTCAACGAGCTTTTGGATCAAAGCGGCTACGAGGCCATGCTCCGCACCGAGGGCAGTCAGGAGCGTCTGGACAATCTGGCGGAGCTGAAGCAGAGCGTGTTTGAATACGAGACCACCTGCGGCGAGGAGGCGGCATTGGAGCACTATCTCGCCCATGTGGCTCTGTTCACCAACGCGGATGTGGCCGAGGAAAAAGGCAAGGTGAAGCTCATGACCGTCCACGCCGCCAAGGGTCTGGAGTTTCCCTATGTGTTTCTCTGCGGCATGAATGAGGGCATCTTCCCCTCCCGCAAGACCCGGACATTGCCGGGAATGGAGGAGGAGCGTCGTCTCGCCTTTGTGGCCATGACCCGAGCGGAGAAGCGGCTCTATCTCTCCGAAGCCGACGGCAGAGGCATAGACGGCGCCCCCAGATACCCTTCCAGATTCGTTCTGGACATCGACCCCTCCTTATTGGAATACACCGAGACCCCCAGAGAGGGGCTGATCAAAGAGGCCCGGGAGTACATCGAACACAACGAGAAGTTTCTCCCCTCTGAGGCTCCAAAAGCCATGGAGATCGGCCAGCGGGTGCGCCACGCCATCATGGGCGAGGGCACCATTGTGGGGATCGATTCCGAGAAGGGCGCCCACATCGTCCAGTTCGACGGCCTCCCCACCACGAGAAAGATCTCCTTCAAGGCAAAACTGGAGGCAATCTGACAAAGAAATAATTGACAGAAGGTTACAAATTGTATATAATTATTATTCAGAATCCAAAAAAAACGAAAGGAGAGAACAGATGAAACATATGAAAAAACTGCTGTCCTGCCTGCTGGCGGTTCTGATGGTGGCAGCACTGTGCGTCCCTGCATTCGCCGCGGACAGTCCGAAGAACGTCTTCGGCATCGAGAACTTTGTGGTTCTCGGCGACAGCCTCGGCACCGGTCTCAACGACAACACCGGCACCAATCAGGACGCCTACGGCAGCTGGGAAAACGGCTACACCGTGAAACTGGCGGAGATGCTGGGTCTCATTGACGAGAATACCCCCAACTATAGGCCCGACGGCTACAGTGCGCTCTACTACACCTCCCCCAACGACAGCGGCTTCCACTCCTGGGCCTTCCCTGCCATGCGCACCATGGAGATCCTGCACCAGGTGGACGCGGACTACAACTATGAGATGGACCGGTTCGCCTATCTCTGGCTGGACAACGCGGAGCTGAATGAGTCTCTCGGCAACGTGAACGCCATGATCCGCGCCGACATCGCCAAGGCCGATCTCATCACCCTGAACATCGGCGGCAACGACGTGCTGCTCAGCCAGCTGCGCAACACCGCCTGGGAAGTCGAGGATAATCATAAGGACGCCGGACTCACCTCCAACATGGTCGTGGATCTGATCTACAGCAAGCTGGGCTTCAAAGACGCGCCCACCCTCCCCGAGGGCGTGAATGAGACCACGATCGTGGCTGAGTTCCTGGCAAAGTTCCTGCCCAACGTGATGAAGGGCTACAACCAGTTTGTCACCAACATCCCCAAGATCATCAAAGCCATCCGGGCGCAGAACCAGACCGCGCAGATCGTGGTGCTGGGCATCTTCAACCCCCTGCACTACTCCCTGAGCCTCACCGACGGCAAGCTGCCCATCACCCTGGGTGAGATGATCGACGGCGTGATGCTGCCCATGAACGCGGCGCTGAAGGACATCTGCGCGCTGAACGGCTGCACCTATGTGGACATCGTGGATGTGCCCTGCGACGGCTCCATGCACCCCACCAACGAGGGTTATGTGGAGATCGCCAACCGCATCTACGAAAAGCTGAAGGTCATCCGCGCCGACAAGACCTTCGAAGATACCCAGGAGCTCTCCACCGAGTTCCAGGCCGCCATCAACTGGGCAGTGGACCGCGGCATCACCGAGGGCACCAGCGAGACCACCTTCTCCCCCGCTGACATCTGCACCCGCGCCCAGATCGTCTCCCTCCTGTGGCGCATGGCCGGTCAGCCGGAGGCCGAATCCGAGGTCGGCTTTGAGGACGTGGCGGCAGACGCCTACTACGCCAAGGCGGTGGCCTGGGCTGCCGAGAACGGCATCACCACCGGCATCACCTCCAGCAAGTTCTGCCCTGACCAGACCTGCACCCGTGCCCAGATCGTCACCTTCCTCTATCGCTTCGATCAGAAGTTTAACCCCGACGCGAAGCAGTCGAAGCTGGATCTGTCCACCAGGTTCCATGACGTGGCGCTCTCCGCGTACTATTTCGCCCCCGTGGCCTGGGCCGTGAAGAACGGCATCACCCAGGGCGTCAGCAGTGTGCTCTTTGCCCCGCTCCAGGGCTGCACCCGCGCCGAGGCGGTCACCTTCCTGTTCCGCTACGCCAACTGATTTTGCATCCAAACAGCATTCCCCCGTCTCCGGACGGGGGATTTTCATATGATATATGGTAGTCTTCGCAGATAAAAATCCTCCGCACCGGAATCGATGCGGAGGATCGGATTTGTTGAGGGTGTTCTGCCGTTGCGAATTACTCGTTGATCGCAGCCTGGGCAGCAGCCAGACGGGCGATCGGCACGCGGAACGGGCTGCAGGAGACGTAGTCGAGGCCGACCTTGTGGAAGAACTCCACAGAGCTCGGGTCGCCGCCGTGCTCGCCGCAGACGCCCAGG
>CADCQK010000193.1 GCA_902803575.1 Oscillospiraceae bacterium | reverse complement strand
TCACCTCATTTGGCTTGATAGGTACATTATATGCGATTCGGCAGGGGATTTCAAGCGATCGGTTCGATGGCGGAAATATCGTAGGGAGATTCCTGATACACGAAGTAATTCAGCCAGTTGGAGAACAGCAGATTCGCGCTGGAGCGCCAGGTATTTCTAGGTCGCTGGGTGGGATCGTCGTTGGGATAATAGTGCTCCGGCACGTGGATGGGCTTGCCTGCGTTCAGATCCCGCAGATACTCCTGCTCCAGGGTGTCGGTGTCGTACTCCGAGTGGCCGGTGATGAAGATCTGCCGACCGCCGTCGGTGGAGACCGCATAGACCCCCGCCACGTCGCTCTCGGCCAGGATCTTCAGCCTCGGCTCGTTTACGATGGGTTCCTTCGGCGTGGCGGTGTGTCTGGAGTGGGGCACATGGAACACATCGTCGAAGCCGCGGAACAGGATGGAGCCCTTGTGGGTCACCCGATGGTCGTAGACGCCGAAGAGCTTCTCCGGCAGCCGGATCTTGTTGATGCCGTAGTGGTAGTAAAGCCCCGCCTGGGCGCCCCAGCAGATGTGCAGGGTACTCTGGACGTGGGATTTGCTCCACTCCATGATCCGGCACAGCTCCTCCCAGTAATCCGCCTGCTCGAAGGTCAGATTCTCAATGGGCGCGCCGGTGATGATCAGACCGTCGAAGTTCCGGTGCTTGACGGCCTCGAAGGTGGTGTAGAAGGCGAGCATGTGCTCCTGAGAGGTGTTTTTCGATGTATGACTGTCAAAGGCCATGAGCTCCGCCTGCACCTGGATCGGCGTGTTTCCCAGCAGCCGTACCAGCTGGGTCTCGGTGGCGATCTTGGTGGGCATGAGATTCAGGATCAGGATGTGCAGCATCCGGATGTCCTGGGTCTCGGCGCGGGCCGTGTGATAGTAGAAGATGTTCTCCCGCTGCAGTGCTTTGGCCGCAGGCAGATTGGGAGGGATGATGATGGGCATGATGTTCAAACTCCTTTCCCCAATTAAAAACGGAGACCTCCGGCTGGAGATCTCCGTAAACATACGATCGAACAGCAATTAACGCATTCGCTGGAAGGTCTCTCCGGATTTTTCTGCACGCCGAATCATGCACATGCACATGGGCATGTACATCATGCTGTTCATCATGGAACGGGCGTACAACATCAGCCGGGAGCTCCTTTCTTCCAGAATGCAATTTCCACTTGGGAATTGATCCCATTATACGCACCGTGGCGCGGAAAGTCAACCACCTTTCCTGAAAATTACAGAATCTGTGAAAAATGTCCGAAATTGAGGATCAAAATGGAAAAACCATTGACACCGCCGAGATTTCAGGCTAAAGTAGTGTGTGAAATCAATAACGGAGGATGTTTTCTATGGATCATAAAACCAAACGAATCGGCGTGCTCACCAGCGGCGGCGACGCTCCCGGCATGAATGCCGCGGTCAGAGCCGTGGTGCGCACCGCTCTGGGACAGGGCATCGACGTGGTGGGCATCCACCGCGGCTGGCAGGGTCTCATCACCGGAGACTTCGAGATGCTCTCATCCAAGGACGTGAGCCACACCCTCAGCGCCGGCGGCACCATTCTCTACACCGCCCGCTGCGAGGAATTCATGCATGAAGAGGGCCGCAAGAAGGCCGTGGCTACCTGCCGTTTGCTGGGGCTGGACGCGGTGATCGCCATCGGCGGCGACGGCACCTTCCGTGGCGCGCTGGAGCTCAGCCGCCTGGGCATCCCGACGGTTGGCATCCCCGCCACCATCGACAACGACCTGGGCTGCTCCAACTATACCATCGGCTTCGACACCGCCTGCAACACCGCTGTCATGTGCATCGATAAGCTCCGCGACACCATGCAGTCCCACGAGCGCTGCTCCGTGGTGGAGGTCATGGGCCGCCACGCGGGCTTCCTGGCGCTGTATGTGGGCATCGCCGTGGGCGCCACCGCGGTGCTGGTGCCGGAGCGGGAATATGACTTCGACCGCGACGTGGCGGAGCCCATCCGCCGCTCCCGCCTCTCCGGCAACACCCACTTCATGGTGGTGGTGGCCGAGGGCGTGGGCAGCGCCTTTACCATCGGCGACGAGATCAAAGAGAGTCTGGGCATCGACCCCCGCGTGACCGTTCTGGGCCACATCCAGCGCGGCGGCACGCCCAGCGTCCGCGACCGTGAGATCGCCACCCGCATGGGTCACGCGGCGGT
>CADCQK010000192.1 GCA_902803575.1 Oscillospiraceae bacterium | reverse complement strand
GGGTATTTCTGATAAGCGCGGATCATTTCCAGCGCCATGTCGGCGATCCGCTCGGTGGCGTCGGGAACGCCGCAGGCTTTCATGTTCTGCTCCATTTTGGTGAGGGTCACAGCGTCATTCAGCATGCTGCGGATGGTGCCGAGCAAGCCCTCGGCAGTACAGTCGGATTCCACGATCACCCTGGCGCCGCCTGCCTGCTCCAGGACTCTGGCGTTTCGCTCCTGATGGTTGTTGGTGACGTTGGGGCTCGGCACCAGAACGGCAGGCTTGCCGAGGTAGGTCAGCTCCGCCAGTGTGGAGGCGCCGGCGCGGCATAGCACCAGATCCGCCGCCGCCATGACGATGGGCATATCATAGATATAGGGCCGCACGTCAGCGCCGCGTTTCGCGGGATCCTCGACGCCCTGAGATTTCAGATTCTCCACAAACTTTTCATAGCCGTTCTTGCCGGCGGAATGGATCAGCCGGAAGCCGGGGTGTTCGCCCGCAAGTGCGATCAGCTCCGCCATGCGCTCGTTCATGACCCGTGCGCCGAGACTGCCCCAGACCGAGACCACCAGCGGCTCCGAAACCGGGATGCCCAGCTTCGCCTTGGCCTCAGACTTGGAAAGCGCGGAAAACTCGCCTCTGACCGGGGTGCCGGTGACATAGACCTTCCTGGGGTCGCCGTAGTGTGCGCGGCTGGCCTCAAAGCCCACCAGAATCCGATCCACGTCGGCGATCAGCATCTTCGTGGTGAGACCGGGAACGGCATTGGACTCGTGGACCAGAGTCGGCACATTCAGCGCCGCAGCCGCCTTCAGGACCGGGTAGCAGACGTAGCCGCCGGTGCCGATGGCGATGTCGGGCTTAAAGTTCTTCACGATCTTCTTGGCCTTTCCGGTGGCGGAGAGGACGTGCTTCAGACTTTTGGCGTTGAATTTCAGGCCCTCCAGATTCATCTGGCGGGAGAAGCTCGACACTTCGATGCCCTTGAAATCATAGCCCGCCCGGGGCACCAGCTCCGATTCCATCCGGTCAGGGGTGCCGACGAAGAGCACCTTTCCCTCCGGATCCAGCTTCAACAGCCGGTCGGCAACAGCAAGCGCCGGGTTGATGTGGCCCGCGGTACCGCCGCAGGCAAACAGATAATTCATAGTGACTCCTTATTCCGCGTTGGAAAGCGGCAGCTCACGGGATATACTCAACAAAACGCCCACCTCTACCAGCTGCATCAGCAGGGCCGTGCCGCCGTAGCTGAAAAACGGCAGCGACACGCCGGTACAGGGGATCGTGTTGGTGACGACCAGAATGTTCAAAATGGTCTGGAGGCCGAAGTGGGCCGTGATGCCCGCCGCCACCAGAAAGCTGAAGCGGTCCTTCGCGTTCAGGGTGATCTGGATGCAGCGCAGCAGCATCAGCGCCAGCAGCAGCAGGATCGCGATGGCGCCCAGAAGGCCCAACTCCTCACAGACGATGGAGAAGATATAGTCGTTGTGGCTCTCCGGCAGGTACAGGTACTTCTGCCGTCCCTCCCCCGGCCCGAGACCGGTGAGGCCGCCGGAGCCGATGGCCATGAGGGATTCCCGCACCTGATAGCTGATGTCGTCATCGGCGTAGGCGGCGGGATGCAGCCAGGCGAGGATTCGAACATGGACGTGGTTGGAGACGAAGAACGCCAGCAGACCCAGCAGCGCAACACCCGCAAACAGAGTCAAAAGATACTTCCACGGCATGCCGCCGATGAACAGCATGGTCAGCGCCACCAGTGCCACGATGATGATGCAGGAGATGTGGGGCTCCAGAAACAGCAGCAGGAACGGAATCGCCAGCACCACCACATAGGGCACAACGCCGTATTTCAGGGTGTTCATACGGGCGCGGTATTTGGCGATCAGATCCGCGAACAGCAGGATGATCGACAGCTTCGAGATCTCCGAAGGCTGAAAGGAGAAGAAGCCCAGATAGATCCAGCGTCTGGCGTTGTTCTCCGCCGTGCCGGCTACCAGCACCGCCGCCAGCATGACGATGGTGAAGATATACAGCAGCTTCGCGCCCTGCCGATAGAGGCTCATGGGCACCCAGGAGGCCGCGTACATAATGAACAGACCCGCCACGGCAAACACCAGCTGGTGGTTGAAGTAGTCCAGCGGCGATCCGCTCTCGGTTCTGAGGGCCTCGGAGTAGGCTCTCGGATAGCTGGAGGACAGCACCATCAGAAGGCCCAGCGCCAGCAGGATCAGCACCAGCGTCAGCAGCGTGATGTCAAATCCGCCGCGATGCTTGGCCGCTGCCTCCAGTCCGGGGAGAATGCTTCTCCGGCGGGCAGCTTTGGAGTTTGCGCTCATGGGGTATCCTCCTTTCTTTTCAGATTGATTCTATGCTCAGTATCTGTGGAATACGCCGATGAAGGCCAGGATGCAGAAGACCGTGGTGATGCTCACGAACAGGCAGAAGATCTCCTTCTCCTTCCACTTCTTTCCGAACCAGCCGCCCATCTCCAGATGGTGGTGGAAGGGGGCCATTTTGAAGATCCGCTTGCCGTGGGTAATTTTAAAGTAGCCCACCTGGATGATGTCGGACAGGGTCTCGATGATGAACATGATGCCCACCGGGATCAGGATCAGCGGCATGTCATAGGCAAAGGCCATGGCAGCGATGGCGCCGCCGAGGAACAGAGAGCCGGTGTCGCCCATGAAGATCTTCGCGGGGTTGAAGTTATACAGCAGAAAGCCCAGCAGACCGCCGGCGAGGCCCGAGGCGAAGATGCCCACGGAGATGTCCGCGCTCTGCCACAGGAAGGTGACGATCACGAAGAAAATGCACACCGGGAAGCTGGTGCCGGCGGCCAGACCGTCGATGCCGTCGGTGAGGTTCACGGCGTTGACGGTGCCCACGATAGCGAAAGCCGCGATGACGGTGTAGAGCACCTCCGGGATTGGATAGGTCACGTTCCAGAAGGGGATGTAAAGGTTGTTGGTCACATAGCCGAAGGCCCGCATCAGATAGATGAACACCAGCGCCGCCGCCAGCTGCAGCAGGAACTTCTGCCAGGCGCGGAGACCCAGGTTCTGCTTCTTTTTCAGCTTTTCATAGTCGTCCAGAAAACCGATGGCTCCGAAGACCAGCGCGAACAAGAAGCAGAAAATATGGCCGTAATAGCCGTTCAGCATACTGCTGAAGCCCACGGTGAGACATACGATCAGCAGCGCCGCGATGAACATGATGCCGCCCATGGTGGGGGTGCCGCTCTTGGACATGTGCCACTTGGGGCCGTCCTCCAAAATGCGCTGGCCCGCCTTGATGCGTCTTAAATAGGGCACCAGCCAGATGCCGATCAGGCTCGCGGCAACGAAGCCGATCACAAACGACAGTATCAGTTTGAGCGTCATGCCTGTTCCTTCCTCTTTTGTAAAATCTCCGCGACGATCTCGCGCTCATCCATGTGGATCTTCTCTTTGCCGATGATCTGATAGTCCTCGTGGCCCTTGCCGCAGAGGATGATCACATCGCCGTCCTTGTGGTTCTCGATGGCGTATTCGATGGCCTCCCGGCGATCCGGGCGAACCACGTAGGGCTTCCGGGTCTTTTTGAGACCTGGAAGAATGTCGTCGATGATTGCCCTGGGGTCCTCCGTCCTCGGATTGTCGCTGGTGACGATGACGAAGTCGGCCTTTTCTCCGGCGATCTTGCCCATGATGGGCCGCTTCAGCTTATCCCGGTCGCCGCCGCAGCCGAAGAGGAACACCAGACGGCCTCTGGTAAACTCTCTGGCGGTGTCGAGGATGTTCGCCACCGCGTCCGGGGTCACGGCGTAGTCGATCAGGAGCGTATAATCGCCGTCAGTTTCCAGCAGCTCCGCTCTCCCCTTCACGCCCCTGCTGGTGGCGAGGGCCGCGGCCGCCCGGTCCCCCGGGATGCCGAGATGTGCGGAGGCCGCCATGACCGCGAGGGCGTTGTAGACCGAGAACATCCCCGGGATGGCGAGAGAGCAGCGCAGGAGTGAAGCACCTGCCACCAGGATAAACCGCACACCCTCCGGCGTCAGCCGCACATCCTTGGCGACGAAGTCCGCGTGATTGTCCTCTGCCGAGAAGGTCGCGTGGGGTACTTCCACCTTTGACAGCATGAAGTCTGACCACTGGTCGTCCCGGTTCAGGATCACATACTTACTCTGCCGGTACAGCAGCGCCTTGGCCTCGGCGTAGTTTTCCATGGTCTCGTGGAAATCCAGATGATCCTGGGTCAGGTTCAAAAACATGCCGATGTTGTATTCAATGCCCGCCACCCGGTGGAGCACCAGCGAGTGGGAGCTGACCTCCATGACGCAGTGGGTGCAACCCGCATCCACCATTTGGCGCAGCAGCTTCTGCACCTCGTAGGACTCCGGCGTGGTGTGCTCGGTGTGGAAGGTCTCACTGCCGATCATGTTCCCGTTGGTGCCGATGAGGCCTACCTTCGCGTCCGCCGCCTCCTCCAGCATGTGCTTAAGGAGGGTCGTGACGGTGGTCTTGCCGTTGGTGCCGGTGACGCCGATCATGGTGAGCTTTTCCGAGGGTTGGTCAAAATACGCGGCGCTTACCAGTGCCAGCGCCAGACGGCTGTCTTCCACCAGGATATAGGGGATCTCCTGCTCCGGCTTCCGCTGGCAGAGCACCGCGGCGACGCCCTGCTCCACCGCCATGGGGATGTACTTGTGTCCGTCGGACTGATAGCCGCAGACGGCCACGAAGAGATCTCCCGGCTGCGCCAGGCGGGAATTGTAGCAGATGTCCCGGATCTCCAGCTCCGGATCCGCGGTGGATTCCACCACATTCAGATCCCGAAGCAAATCTTTCAATTTCATCTTTTTCTCTCCCTTCCCGGAGAATGGTTTTTACTTTAGTACATGCCCAGCATGCTCTGGTCGCCGGTGACCAGCGTGACCTCGATCACCGTGCCGTGATCCACCAGGGTACCCTCGGGGATGCTCTGGGCCAGGACCGCCTGGGTCGACGGGCTGGTGACGGAGCTGGAGGTGCTGACGAAGAGGCCCATGGCGGCCAGATAGTCTCTGGCGTCGTTGTAGGTCAGGTAGCTGAGATCGATCATCTCCTCCTGCTCCTCGGAGGGTTCCTCTCCCGCGTAGAGCAGGACGGTGCTGCCGTTGGCGATGGTGGCACCGGTGCCGGGCAGCTGGTGGGTGACCTCGCCTTCCTCCCCGATGATGCGGGCGTTGAAGCCTCTCTGCTCCAGCAGAGCAACGGCCTCGTTCACGTCCATGCCGGTGAGACTGGGGACGGTCTCGTCCATGTTGGCCTTCTCTTCCGCGGTGTAGACCGGGTCCACGCCCAGATACGGGAGGATGTCGGCCATCATTTTACCGACCGTCGGGGCACCCATCTGACCGCCGGAGATGTAAATGCCGGTCTCGTCGCTGGGGGTGTCCAGCAGCGTCAGGATCACGATCTTCGGGTCGTCCGCCGGGGCAACGCCCACGAAGGAGACGATGTATTCCTTGGGGCCGCCGGCGGCGTCCTGAGCGACCTTCTCGGAAGTGCCGGTCTTGCCGCCGATGCGGTAGCCCGCGACATACGCATTTTTGCCGGTGCCGTCCACCGGATCGCCGACCACCTTTTCGAGGATCTGGCGCACCGTGGCGCTGGTCTCCTCGCTGACCACCTGCCGTACGACGGTGGGCTCGTTGGAGGCCACGATCCTGCCGGAGGCGTCGGTGATCTCCTGGACGATGTAGGGCTTCATCAGATAGCCGCCGTTGACGCAGGCGCTGATGGCGGTGACCATCTGCAACGGCGTGACGTTGAAGGTCTGACCGAAGCTTGCGGAGGCCAGCTGGGAGTGGTTTTCGGGGTTGTAGAAGGTATCCTCGCTCCACCAGATGCTGCCGCTCTCGCCGGCCAGGTCGATGCCGGTCTTGGCGGTCAGGGTGGCTTCCTTGTCGTCCGTCAGCTCCAGGAAGCCGAAGGCGTCGCAGTATTTGTAGAAGGTCTTGGCCCCCACCCGCTCGCCGATCTCGGCAAAGGCCACGTTGCAGGAGTGCTGCACCGCCTGGGTCAGGGTCTGATCGGCGTGGCTGCCGTCGGTTTTCCAGCAGTTCAGCGGGGTGGTACGGCCGATGACCGTGGTGCTGCCGCCGCAGTAGAAGCTGGAGTTCAGGTCGATGACGCCGCTGTCCAGGCCCATGGCCAAGGTGATGATCTTGAAGGTCGAACCGGGCTCGTAGGTATCAGACAGTCCCTTGTTGCGCCACTGCTTGAACAGGGCCGCGGTCCTGAGCTCGCTCATTTCCGTCTTGGTGAGGTGTTCTTCCTCCTCCGCGGTGGCGAGCTCCTCCTCCGCCTCTTCGCTGAGGGTCTGATAGTCGTTGGGGTCGAAGTTCCCCAGAGAGGCCATGCCCAAAATGGCACCCGTGTTGGGATCCATGGCGATGGCGGCGGCGCCGTTCCGGACGTCATAATCCTCCACCGCCTGCTTTAGGTGCTTCTCCAGATAATACTGGATGTTGGCGTCCAATGTCAACTTCACATCGGCGCCGGCGGTCTCCTGGGTGTAGTCCTCGTACTTCACGTTCAGCATGCCGATCTGGGATTTGTCTCTCAGTCGGGTGATCCGGCCCATGCCGCCGGCGAGGACGTTGTCATACTGGCTTTCCACACCGGCGAGGCCGTCGTTGTCGATGCCCACATAGCCCAGCACGTGGGCCGCCAGAGAGCCGTAGGGATAATAACGCTTGGAGTCCGGGGAGAGGACGATGCCGTTCACGCCGCCGGTGATGCTGTTTTTATACTCCCGGATGGGATCGGTGTCTTCTCTGTCCACCTTCCGGGCCACGATCTTGTAGTAGGAATCGGTATCCCTCGAAAGCTCGATGATCTGCTCGTAGGTCACGCCGTAGTCCGCCAGATTCTCCGAGAGCACCTTCGCGATGCCGTCCAGGTCCTGGTCGTATTTCTTGATGTCCGCAGGGCTTAAGATCACCGTGTCCTTGGTGGCGCTTTTCGCCAGAATCTTGCCGTTGGCGTCGTAGATCGTGCCTCTTAAGCCCAGCACGTTCTGCCGCACCACGGTCTGTCTGACAGCCTGCTCCTCGTACTCATCGTGCTGCACCACCATGATCCAGAACAGCCGAAAACCCAGCAGTAAAAACGCGACAATGCCGCACACCAGGAAAAGCGAGCGTGTGCGGCGAAGCATCATATTGTCAGGTCGTTGGACGCTGGCGCGTCCGGTGGGCGTGTTTGCCATGGATGGGGTCTCCTTTTTTTGTTCACGATGTGCCGCGAGGGGCTGATTACAGCATATCGCGATTCAGGAAAAATATGACGTGAGGTCGGCGAGAAAATCCGAGAACCGGTCCACCAGTCCATCGGGTCTGGAGCGCTCCAGCACGGCGACGGCCTGATCCGAGGCGGTGCTGGCAAAGTAGAAGCTCTGCTCCTCTCTGGGTCTCTGCATGCCGAGGGTGTTGGTGGCGTAGTCCTCCAGCTCGGCGAAGTTGTAGGCGGTCTCGTAAGCGATCAGCAGATCGTCCTGGGTCTCCTGCACCTCGCTGAGGGTGGCCTCCAGCTTGCAGATCTCGGTCTGCTGGGTGCTGATCCTGGTCATGACCTGCAATGCGAAGATCCAGATCGCGACCATCACCGCAAAGAGGATCACAGCAGCAGGGGCAACCACCATCACCGGCGCCTGAACGGCGCGCTTCTGGGGCTGGGGCTGTTTTTTCGGCTGCCGGGGACGTTCCAGCTCCGGAGCCGTGCTGTAACGCTGGGGTTCGGGGATCTGGCGGGACATGTCGTAGGCCAGATTATCCTGCACCAGATTCTGATACATCGGAGCATCATAATTGCGCCTGGGGTTTGCCATGATCCGCACTCCTTTCCACCTTGATCCGCATTAACTGATTTACATAATATCACATTTAGACATGTTCTGCAACCCTGAGTTTCGCACTTCTGGCTCTCGGGTTGGCTGCCTGCTCCTCCGGAGAGGGCAGGATCGGTTTTCTCGAAACGCTCCTCAGCGTCTGGACGAAGCCGCAGGTGCAGACCGGGAAATCTCTCGGGCAGGTGCAGCCGTCCTCTCTTGCCCGAATGCCGGATTTCACGATCCGGTCCTCCAGAGAATGGAAGCTGATCACCGCCAGCCTTCCGCCGGGTCTCAGCTTGTCCGGGGCGGTGTCCATCATGGTCCGGATGGCCGCCAGCTCGTCGTTCACGGCGATGCGGATGGCCTGAAAGCTCCGCTTTGCCGGATGCTGTTTTTCTCTCAGTGCCGCTGCCGGCATGGCGGAACGGATCACGTCCACCAGCTCCAGCGTGGTCTCGATGGGTTTTTCTTCCCGATTTCGCACGATGGCGGCGGCAATTCTGGGGGCGTAACGTTCCTCGCCGTAATCGAAAAGGATCCGCTTCAGCTCACCCTCCGGCCAGCGGTTCACCACCTCCCAGGCGGTGAGGCTGGCAGAGCCGTCCATGCGCATGTCCAGCGGCGCGTCCTGCATGTAGCTGAAGCCCCGCTCCGCCTCGTCCAGCTGCGGAGAGGAGACGCCCAGATCGTACAGCAGCCCGTCCACGGCGTCGATGTTCAAAGAATCCAGGATGGCGGCGGTGTCGCTGAAGTTTCCGTGGACCAGCTTCACCCGGTCGCCGTAGGGTGCCAGACGCTTCCCCGCTCGTTCAATGGCGGTCTCGTCCCGGTCGATGCCGATCAGAAGGCCCGTGGTCAGCCGCTTTGCGATCTGCTCGGAGTGACCGCCCAGGCCCAGGGTGCCGTCCACATAGATGCCGTCGGGTCGGATGTTCAGTGCCTCGATGCACTCGTCCAGGAGTACCGAGACGTGTTTCGGTGTTCTCTCGTCCATCTCAGAACCCCAGCGCGTCCATGACAGCCGCCAGATTCTCCGGCGTGCTCTCCTCGGCGCAGACGCGGTCCCAGTCGGTCTTGTTCCAGAACTCGGCGTGGTTGTTCACACCCACCACCGTGACCTCCCGGCCAAGAGCGATCTTGTCTCTCAGGGTCTGGGTCAGCAGGATGCGGCCCTGGGAATCCAGCTCCACCTTGGCGGCATTGGAGAAGATCGGCCGCAGGGCGTTCTGCTGGGAGTAGGGCAGCGCGTCCGCCTTGTCCCGGTAGCGCTGCCAGTTGGCCTCGTTGTAGGCGCACAGGCATTTCTCTCTGGAGATGGTGACATAGAAGGTGTCGCCCAGCTCCTCGCGCAGCTTCGCAGGGATGAACAGACGGCCCTTGGCGTCCAGCGTATGTTGATAGGTACCGGTCATGCTCGTCCCTCCTTTGCACGGTTTGTGGGTATTTCGGTGGCTTTGTGTCCCCTTTTGGTACACTTTCCCCCATTTCACCCCACTTTGGTTTTTAGTATAAACGCTTTTTGCAAAAAAGGCAAGGGAAAATTTCATTCATTTTTAAATAAGAATGTTGATTTTTCAGGCTTTTTCACCGCCAAGTACAACTTCTTGTTTCTCTTTTCACCTTTACAACAATATCTTGTGGTTTTCTAATGCAAAATCGTTTGATATTTGTCAGAATTATTAAAATTATATACCGGGTTTTAGATAATCTGCACATTGACTTTCCCTATCTTCCGGGCTATATTAATCTTGCTTAATGCCGCAGTCAGCGGCAGCGGGAGAACCAACTTTGGGGTGTATCCGCGTACGCGGTAGGAGACCTTCTTCTCCGAACCCGACAGCTAATCTCGTCAGCGTAAGAGGGAATCAAGATAGAACAGGTATCGGGCGTCCGTATGCCCGCTGCCCTGTTTTGCTTTGTCACACTCTGCGCTGCCGGGAACGGCGGCGTTTTTTGTTTTTCCGTTATTTTTAATGGAGGCAGCGCATCCATGAAAGAAAAACTGCTCAGATTCTTCCTCGGCAGACGTCTGGAGGACGACAAGCTCGCCGGGGAGAAATTCAACATTCTCTGGGGCATCCCGGTCTTCGCCAGCGACGCGATCTCGTCGGTGAGCTACGCCGGTGAGGAGATCCTGCTGGTGCTGATCCCGGTGCTGGGCATGGCAAGCTACAAGACCTTCCTCCCCATCGTGGCGGCCATCATCGGTCTGCTGGGGATTCTGGTGTTCTGCTACCGACAGACCATCGACGCCTACCCCCAGGGCGGCGGCGCCTACATCGTGGCCACCGACAATCTGGGTGAGACGCCGGGTCTGGTGGCGGGGGCCGCGCTGATCATCGGCTATATCCTCACCGTGGCCGTCAGCGCCTGCGCGGGCGCCGCAGCGGTGACCAGTGCCTTTCCGGAGCTGCTGCACTTGAAAGCCCTGATCGCGCTGATCCTGATTGCCCTGCTGACCTGGGGCAACCTCCGCGGTCTGAGAGAAAGCGCGGTGCTCTTCGGGGTGCCGACCTATCTCTTCATCCTCACCATGATCGTATTGATCGTAACCGGTCTGGTGCGGTACCTCTCCGGCAGCTACACCCCGGAGCAGGTGCAGATCGCCACCACCAACGCAGGCGACACCCTGCTGTTCGTGATCCTGAGAGCCTTTGCCTCCGGCTGCACCGCATTGACCGGCGTGGAGGCGGTGTCCAACGGTGTGCCGAACTTCAAGGATCCGGCGCCGAAGAACGCGAAGAAGGTGCTCTACGCCATGGCGGGCTTCGTGTGTCTGGTGTTCCTGGGCGTCAGCGTGCTGATCTCTCTTTACAAGATTGTCCCCAACGAGGAGGCCACCGCCGTGAGTCAGCTGGCCGCCGCCGTCTTCGGAAGCGGCTCGGCCCTCTACTTCGTGGTGCAGGTCATGACCGTGGTGATCCTGACCCTGGCCGCCAACACCGCCTTCGCGGGACTTCCGCTCTTAATGGCGCTGATGGCACAGGACGGGTTTCTGCCGAGAAGACTGATCTACCGCGGCACGAGGCTGAATTTCTCCAACGGCATCCTGTTTCTCTTCGGCTCCGCCGCTCTGCTGGTGATCGCCTTCAACGGTGATCAGCACCTGCTGCTGCCACTCTACGCCAGCGGCGTGTTCCTGTCCTTCTTGCTGAGTCAGCTGGGCATGGTCCGCCACTGGACGGAGAACAAGGGCCCCCGCTGGCAGTTCAAGGCGGGGGTCAACGGCTTCGGCACCCTGATCACCGGCATCACCCTGGTGATCATCGTCATCATGAAGTTCCTCAGCGGCGCATGGGTCACCCTGGTGACCATCGTGCTGCTGGTGCTGCTGATGAAAAAAATCCACACGCACTACCAGGCCGTGGGTCAGGATCTGCGCATTGACTCCATGGAGGAGGCCAAAGCCCTCATGGGCCGCGGCAAGGCCGGAAAGCTGATCCTGCCGGTGCAGAGCATCAACCGTTCCTTCCTGAAGGTGCTCAACTGCGCCCAGGAGCTGGATTTCGATCAGGTGGAGTTCTACCACGTCTGCAGCGACAAAAGCAGCGCCGAGCGCGTGAGATCCCAGCTGGAGGAGCTGGGCGCCATGGCTCCGAACTGGGAATTCGTCTACGACGTGACCCACTACCGCAACACCGAGGAGGTGCTCATGCGGCACATCGAGGCCGAGCACGCCAAGCTGGACAAGCACCAGCATCTGACCGTGATGATGCCGACGCTGGTGCCCACCCAGCGCGGGGCGCGGCTGCTGCACAACCAGACCACCAAAACTCTGATCCGCCGCATGGAAAAATACCGGAACGTGTATGTGTTCCAGATCCCATATCTGATTTAAAAGTCGAACCCCCTGCCGGAGAAGGCAGGGGGTTCTTGATATAAGGAGACAAAATGAAGAAGATCAACCGTTGCTCATGTAGCGAAGGAGGATGGAGGCCAGCTGGGCTCTGGTGGCGGCGCCGTCCGGGCTCAGGCTGGTGCTGCTGGTGCCGGAGAGGAGGCCCCCGGTGACTGCCCAGCGCATGGGCTCGGCCGCCCAGCCGGAGATGCTGCTCTGATCATAGAAGCCGTCCAGAGCGTCCATTCTGGCGGGGGTGGAGCCGGTGAGCTGACGGTAGCGGTAGAGCATGCTCACCAGCTGCTCACGGGTCAAGGAGCTGTCAGGGGCAAAGCTGGTGGCGCTGACACCGGAGGTGATGCCTCTGGCGTAGGCCCATGTGACCGCGTTCTGATACCAGCAGGCGGAAAGATCCGTGAAGGGATTGGTGTAGCAGCTCACATCCGGCTGACCGGCAGCGCGGTAGAGCACCGTGACCAGCATGGCGCGGGTCATCTCGGACTCGGGTCTGAACTGAGAATTCGTGACGCCCTGCATAAGCCCCTGGCTCATGCAGTAGTCGATGCCGGCGTGGGCCCAGTTGCTCTCCGCCGGAACGTCGGTCATGGCGGCGCTGGCGCAGCTGGAGCCGTCCTGATGGTGGCCGGCAGAGGCAATGGTGGCTGTGACAGGCGTGGGCGCAGGTGCAGACTGAGAGAGACTGCCGCCGGCCTTGTAATACTGGGTGGTCTTTTCCAGCTCCTCGGTGCGGAGCTCATCGTGACGCATATAGGTGGCCACGTTGTTTTCGATCTTGATGGTCCACGGGGCGTCGTTGGCAGGATCCACAATGAGATAAGTGTTGTCAGAGACCTTGCCCGCAACCATGACGTAGTGGCCGCGCTCAGAGTAGGTGGTCAGATGAATCACCGGCGGGCTGTAGGAGCCCGGGTTGTTCAGGAAGTTTTCGATGGCAGTGGAGAACGTGCGCTCCAGATAGGTGGCGCCGAAGCCCTCCACATCCCAGGCCATGGTGGCGAAGGGCTCGCCGCCGGTGTAGCCTTTGCCGTTCCAGTAGTCCCCCAGTCTGCCGGGGGTGGCGTTGGCGCCGATGCTGCTCAGGGCCATGGAGATGGATGCGGTGTAGCACTCATAGCCGGCAGCGTCCACATAGTCGTTCCAGTAGGACGGGTGGAAGTTCGGAGAACCGGCCAGCTGGGACACGTAGCGAATGGTGCCCGGAGAGACCGAATCCGTGGATTCATAGACGATATTCAGATATGGAGAAGCGGACAGCGAAGCAGCATTCGCGTGTGCCATGGGCAGGAGTCCTGCCAGCAGCACGACGGCGAGTAAGAATCCAACGCATCGTTTCTTCATGTTGCACCCCTTGAGAAAAGATGGTTAGATTATAACACCATTTTTAACATCTAACAACCACTTTGTATTGATTTTGTTACTTTTCTGTTACTTTTACAAAGTGGCCTCGACGTTTTTGTGAACATTCCCGTTCGCTTTGATAAAGTCCGCCTCTCCCCTCCCAAGATGTTGGTGGAAAGTTTTGTGGAAAAAGGATTTTATGTCAAATCTAAGATTTATTGTTACGAAAATCCTTTTCATTTTTTCCCTGATTTTACACAAAAAAACACTCCCCGAGGGGAGTGTTTTTGCTGGTTACAGTTTGTAATTATTTCATCAGGCCCATGAGCACGCTCATCAGGTCGAGACCGCTGCTCTGGGGCTTGGCGGAGGATACGCTGGGGACCTTGCCGCCCAGCAGAGAGCCCAGGATGCTGGTGATGTTGCCGCTTCCCATGAGGGCGCTCATGAGGCCGCCGACACTGGAGCCGCTGTTGGAGCTGCTCTGGGTCTGCTTGCCCAGCAGATTCATCAGCAGAGGGGCCAGCATGGCCAGGATCTTGACGGTGCTCTTGGCGCTGACGCCGGAGGCC
>CADCQK010000191.1 GCA_902803575.1 Oscillospiraceae bacterium | reverse complement strand
GATGGGAAAAGGTGGAAACGTGCGGTAAGAGCGCACGCGCCGGCTGGAGACAGTTCGGTGATGTAAACTCTATCCGGAGCAACACCGTGGAGGGACATATGGCCGGCCCGGCCGTCCCGAGGAGGTGGCTGGAGCGTATCGGCAACGGTGCGCCTAGATAGATGGCTGTCGATTACAGAACCCGGCTTACAGATCCGCTCATCATCAGACCATTGGCATGGATTTGCCGATGGTCTGATTCTTTATGAAAAAGTTTACGCTTTCTTCTTGAAACCTCGGGTGAAATCCGATATAATAAGTTGTTATCATATGTCTGCTGATCGGAGATGATCTCATGGCGAAGAAGGGTATGGACAAGACCAATGTCATGCGGGTTTTAGAGCAGAAGAAGATTCCCTATACGCCCCACAGCTATCCCCACGGGGACGAGGCTGTGGACGGTCTCACGGTCGCCGGAATGATCGGCGTTCCGCCGGAGCGTGTTTTCAAAACGCTGGTGGCTAGAGGCGCCAGTAAAACGCCCTATGTGTTCGTCATCCCGGTCTGCGGAGAGCTGGATCTCAAGAAAGCCGCCAAGGCGGTGGGGGAGAAGTCCATCGCCATGCTCCACGTCAGCGAGCTGACCCCGCTTACCGGCTATGTCCGCGGCGGCTGTTCTCCCATCGGCATGAAAAAACAATTTGGAACGGTGTTTGATGCCTCCTGTCTGGAGCAGGAGACCATTTTGGTCAGCGCCGGAAAGATCGGCGCCCAGGTGGAGACCGCTCCACAGAATCTCATTGATATCACCCGCGGCAGCACTGCCGACCTTACCATAGACTAAACTACTACCCAGGAGGAAACGATGCGCGACAGTATCTCCGTGAAAGGCGCACGGGAAAACAACCTGAAAAACATTGACGTCGAGATCCCGAGAGACAAGCTCGTCGTCATCACCGGCCTCTCCGGGTCGGGAAAATCCAGCCTCGCCTTCGACACGATCTTTGCCGAGGGCCAGCGGCGTTATATTGAAAGCCTCTCGTCCTACGCGAGAATGTTCCTGGGGCAGATGGACAAGCCGGATGTAGACTCCATTGATGGCATGTCCCCGGCCATCTCCATTGACCAGAAGACCACCAGCCACAATCCCCGTTCCACGGTGGGCACCGTGACGGAGATTTATGATTATCTGCGTCTGCTTTGGGCCCGCGTGGGCATTCCGCACTGCCCCAACTGCGGCAAGGAGATCCGTCAGCAGACCGTGGATCAGATCGTGGATCAGATCAAGGCTTTGCCTGAAGCAACGAAAGTGCAGATCCTCGCCCCGGTAGTGCGTGCCAGAAAGGGCGAGTACGCCAAGGTCTTTGAGGATGCCCGCCGCAGCGGCTATGTCCGCGTGAGAGTGGACGGCAGCATCTATGATCTCTCAGAAGAGATCAAGCTGGACAAGAACCTGAAGCACAACATTGAGATCGTCGTGGACCGTCTGGTGATCCGTCCCGATCTGAACCGCCGCCTTACCGACGCGGTGGAGACTGCTTCAGCCCTTTCGGGCGGCATCGTGCTGGCGGATGTGATCGATCTGCAGCAGGAGCTGCTGTTCAGCCAGAACTACGCATGTGAGGACTGCGGCATTTCCATCGAAGAAATCACACCGAGAATGTTCTCCTTCAATAATCCCTATGGCGCATGCCCCACCTGCAGCGGGCTCGGTACCCAGCTTCGGGTGGATCCCAGTCTGATCGTTCCGAATCCGTCCCTGTCCCTGATGGACGGCGCCATCGTGGCAAGCGGCTGGGCCAAGCCGAAAGAGGATACGGTCAGCCGGATGTATTTCGAGGCAATCGCAAGAAAGTATCGTTTCAAGCTCAGTACACCATTCCGGGAGATTCCAAAACCCGCGCAGGATGTGATTTTCTACGGCACTGGGGAAGAGAAGTTGAATCTCCGCTACGAGAGCGACCATGGAAACGGCACTCTGACACGCCCCTTCGAGGGAATCGTGAACAATCTGGAGCGCCGCTATCGGGAGTCTCAGAGCCCCGGCATGCGCACGGATCTGGAGGCCAGCATGGCCGAGATCGAGTGCCCCACCTGCAATGGTGCCAGACTGAAAAAGGAAGTCCTGGCTGTCACCGTGGGCGGCATGAATCTGTCGGATTTCACCCAGCTTCCCATTACGGAGGAATTGTATTTCCTGAATTCTGTCTCCTTCTCTGAAAAGGAAGCCATGATCGCAGAGACGATTCTCAGAGAGCTGCGGGCAAGACTGCAGTTCCTGCAGGATGTGGGTCTGCAGTATCTGACCCTCTCCCGCACCGCTTCCACGCTCTCCGGCGGTGAGAGCCAGCGCATCCGTCTGGCGACGCAGATCGGTTCCTCCCTGATGGGCGTCCTGTATATTCTGGACGAGCCAAGCATCGGCCTGCATCAGCGGGACAATGACAAACTATTGAAAACCCTCTGTCGCCTGCGGGATCTGGGCAACACCCTGATCGTCGTGGAGCACGACGAGGACACCATGCGTGCCGCCGATCACATCATCGACATCGGTCCCGGCGCCGGTATCCACGGCGGCAACGTGGTAGCGCAGGGGACTGCTGAGGAGATCTGCGCCTGTGAGAACTCCGTCACCGGGCAGTATCTCTCCGGGAAGCGCTTCATCCCGGTCCCGACGGAGCGTCGGAAGGGGAACGGCCACGCCCTTGTGATCCGCGGTGCCAGTCACAACAATCTGAAACACATCGATGTCAGCATCCCGCTGGGCGTCATGACCTGCGTCACCGGCGTCTCGGGCAGCGGAAAATCATCACTGATTAACGAGATTCTCTATAAAAAGCTGGCTGCGGAGCTCCAGCGGGCCAAGACCAGGCCGGGCAAGTGCGACGGGATCGACGGGATCGAATATGTGGATAAGATCATTGCCATCGATCAGAGCCCCATCGGCAGATCGCCGCGTTCCAACCCCGCCACCTATACGGGCCTTTTTGATGATATTCGCCATCTTTTCAGCTCCACCCAGGACGCGAAGCTGCGCGGTTACGGCCCGGGACGGTTTTCCTTTAATGTCCGCGGCGGTCGCTGCGAGGCCTGCGCCGGCGACGGTTTGCTGAAGATCGAGATGCACTTCCTCCCGGACGTCTACGTCCCCTGTGAGGTTTGCCACGGCGCCCGCTATAACCGCGAGACCCTGGAGGTACGCTTCAAGGGGAAGAACATCGCGGAAGTGCTGGATATGACCATCGAGGAAGCTTTGGAGTTTTTCCAGAACCAGCAGAAGATCCGCGACCGCCTCCAGACCCTCTACGATGTGGGTCTCGGCTATGTGAAGCTGGGGCAGCCTGCCACCACGCTCTCCGGCGGCGAGGCCCAGCGGATCAAGCTGGCCACAGAGCTCAGCCGGAAGAGCACCGGCAAGACGATCTATGTACTGGACGAGCCCACCACCGGCCTGCACATCGCGGACGTCCATCGGCTGACGGACATGCTCATGAAGCTCACCGACGCCGGAAATACTGTGGTTGTGATCGAACACAACCTCCACGTGATCAAGGTGGCGGATCATATCATCGATCTCGGCCCCGAGGGCGGAGATCAGGGCGGTTATGTGGTGTTCTCCGGCACACCGGAGGAATGCGCCGCCTGCGAGGAGAGCTTTACCGGGCAGTTCCTGAAGTCCGTTCTGTGACCAGCATCCCGCGTCCGGCATAGACTGCCGCAGGAGGGATTCTATGTGGTGGGAACTGACTTACACACTGCTTCTGGTGCTGCTGCTGGGATGTCTGTTGCTTCTTTTGAAAAGCAGGCTCCACGCAGCTGAGCCGGGGGATAATACCACTCTATCCGTTGTGGTGGAAGCAGAAAACGACGCACCGGAACTGGAAACACTCTTGAGAGACCTGCTCTGGATGCAAAAGAATCATATGCTGCGCGCCGAAATCTCGGTGCGTGATCTGGGCCTTACCAACGAGGCCAAAGCCTTGGCACAGACGCTGTGCCGCAAGGAACACATTCGATTTTTGGAGAGGGAGTGAACCCGTGGAGGAACCGCAATCCGAAAACTTGACCGAACTTAGCGGGAGCATTGCCTCTGTGATCTATCAAAACGAGGAAAACGGCTACGCCATCCTGCGCATGGATGTAGACGATGGCAGCCAGGCCACGGTATTGGGATGCATCCCTTACGCTGCGCCGGGTGAGCTGATGACCGCCGTAGGCACCTGGGTGAGACATCCTGCCCACGGCGAGCAGTTCAAGGTGGAATATACCGAGCGCACCATGCCGGAGACCGCCGAGGCCATTTACCGCTACCTCTCCGGCCGCACCGTAAAGGGGATCGGCCCTGCCACCGCTTCCATGCTGGTGAATCGGTTCGGCAACGATACCCTGAACGTGCTGGAGTTCCATCCGGAGTTGCTGGCAGAGATCAAGGGCATCTCCAGCCAGAAAGCCAAGGAGATCTCCAAGCAGTTCCGCCAGCAGGTGGGTCTGCGGAGACTCATTGAGCTGCTGGCCGCCGCCTCCATTCGGCCTGTGGTTGCGGTGCGGATGTATCAGTACTTCGGAGATCGTGCCATGGGCATGGTGGAGGAGAATCCCTACATCCTCGCTTCCGATCTGATCGGCGCCACCTTCGCAGAGGCCGACGCGCTGGCGCTCAATCATGGGTTTTCCGGTGACAGCCCGGAGCGCGTGGCTGCCGCGGCGGAGTTTGAGCTCAGCTACAATGCCAGAAACGGCCATTGCTTCATCCCCAGACACAAGCTGGCAGCTGCCACGGCGCAGCTGATCAACGTCCCGGAATCTTTGGTGGAGATGAGCCTGGACGAGCAGATCAACCTGGGCGCCATCGTCTGTGAGCGGGTGGCGAATGTAGAAGGCTGTTATCTGGCCAGAATCCATGAAGACGAGTGCGAGGTGTCCCGCCGTCTTCTGCTGATGGCGGAGGAGACCTATCGCTACGATCAAGATTTTGACGCGATCGCTTCCAAGATCGAAAATCAGCTGGAGATCCAGTTGGCTGATCAGCAGAAGGAGGCCATTGCTCTTGCCTGCCGCCATCAGGTGATTGCCATCACTGGCGGCCCTGGCACCGGAAAAACCACGTCTATTCGGGCAATTCTGGCACTGTTTGAAACACTGCGGCTGGAGACGCTGCTTGCCGCACCCACCGGACGGGCCGCCAAGCGAATGAGCGAGCTCACCGGGCAAAATGCCCAGACCATTCACCGTCTTCTGGGCGCCGGCATCTCGGAAGACCGGCAGAGCATCGTCTTCGGACACGACGAGGAAGATCCGCTGGAGTGCGACGCTGTGATCCTGGACGAGTGCTCCATGGTGGATATCTCTCTCATGAGCGCGCTGCTGCGGGCACTGCCGCCGGAATGCCGACTGGTTCTGGTGGGGGACGCCGATCAGCTTCCCTCCGTGGGGCCGGGCTGCATGTTTGCAGATGTGATCCGGTCTGAAAAAGTACCCACCATCCGTCTGACGGAAATCTTCCGCCAATCCGCGGGAAGTCAGATCATTTCTTACGCCCACGCTATCAATCGGGGCGAGCATCCGCCGCTGGCGAAGAACCAGGGAGATTTCTTTTTCCTGCGCCGCAGCGATCCGGAAAAAGCGGTGGAGACCATCGTGGAGCTCTGTTCGAAGCGGCTCCCGGAAAAGATGGGGATCCCCGCTGCTGAGATCCAGGTATTGACGCCGACCCGGAAACGAGAGTTGGGCTCTGTAGCATTGAATGCCAGACTGCAGGCAGTGTTAAATCCCAAGGACGAGAAAAAGACGGAGTACAGCTTCGGGGATGTGGTTTTCCGCGAGGGTGACCGGGTCATGCAGATCCGAAACGACTATGATATCATGCTCAAGACACCCGGCGGGCTCACCTGTGGGCTGGGCGTCTTCAACGGCGATGTGGGCCAGATCATCAGCATCGACCGCGCCACGGAATCTCTGGTGGTGGACTATGATGGAAAATATGCCACCTACGGTTTTGAGCAGCTGGGTGAGCTGGAGCACGCCTGGGCCATGACGGTCCACAAATCTCAGGGCAGCGAATACCGTGCCGTGATCCTGTCCGTTGGCAGAGCCGGTCCTATGCTGCTGACCAGGAGTGTGCTCTATACGGCCATCACCCGCGCCAAGTCTCTTCTGATCGCTGTAGGTGAGCCGGAGATCGCCGACCGCATGATCGATCAGAACCGGCAGGGGAGACGCTACAGTGGGCTCCGGGCACGCATGTGCGGAGAGTGCGGGCAGAGCCGATGATCTTACTGGACTTGCTTTATCCACCCAGATGCACATTCTGTCACAAATTTGTCAAAGATGGCTCTGTGCGGATCTGCCATGCCTGTGAAGTGCTGCTGCCTTATACGAAGGACAGCGGGAAGCAGAAAATTGAATTCGTAGCCCAGTGCGTCGCACCGCTCTATTATGAGAAGGTTGTGCGGGATTCTCTGCGGCGTTACAAGTTTCACAGCTGCACCGGCTATGCCAAAGCCTATGCGCCGCTGGTAGCAGACTGCATCCGGCAGTCCATTGCGGACAAGTTCGATGTGCTCTCCTGGATCCCGGTGAGTCGGAAGCGACTGCGGGAGCGCGGGTACGATCAGGCGGAGCTGCTTGCGAAGGCGGTTGCAAAGGAATTGAACCTGAAAGCAGAGCCGGTATTGAAGAAGATCCGCGACACCCAGCCACAATCTGGCACCGGCAGCGCCGAAAAGCGCAGAGCCAACATCACAGGCGCCTACCGGGTCTTGAAGCCGGAGCGGGTGCAGGGGAAAAGCATTCTTTTGATCGATGACATTGTCACTACCGGTTCTACGGTGCGGGAATGTGCAAAAACCCTCGGCCTCGCCGGGGCGGACGCGGTCTACTGCGCCGCCGTGGCAAGAGCCAGAGATTGAATGAAAGAGACAGGACGAGGGATCCTGTGATATACGGAGGAACAGCTTATGTTGATTTTTGAACGCGACATTGCCATTGACCTGGGAACCAGCAATCTGCTGATCTATGTCCGCGGCAAGGGCATCACCCTGCGGGAGCCTTCCATCGTGGCAGTGGACAAGTATACCGGAAGACTGTTGAAGGTGGGGCAGGAGGCGCAGAAGATGCTGGGCCGCACCCCGGCCAACATCGTTGCCATTCACCCGATCCAGAACGGCGTCATCTCTGACTATGATATGACGGCGGCCATGCTCCATGAAATGCTGGGACGCATCACCTCCTTCAGCCTCTTTAAGCCAAGAGTACTGGTCACGGTGCCCAGCAGCATCACCGGCGTGGAGGAGCGAAACGTCATCGACGCAGTCATCGAAGCAGGCGCCCGCAAGGTCTATCTGGTGGAGTCTGCCGTAGCCACTGCGGCCGGCGCCGGCGTGGACATCTCCAAGCCCGACGGCCACATGGTCATTGACATCGGCGGCGGAACCACCGAAATTGCTGTGGTCTCACTCGGCGGCGTGGTGGAGTGCAAATCCATCAAGGTCGCTGGCGACGCTTTCGATGAGGCCATCATCCGCTATGTCCGCCGGAAGCACAACGTGCTGATCGGCAAGCGCACGGCGGAAGAGGTCAAGATCAGCATCGGCTGTCTGGTGCAGCGTCCGGAGGTTGGACTCGAGGAGGTTCGCGGCCGCGACATTCTCACCGGCCTTCCGAAATCCGTACGTCTTACCTCCACGGAGCTGATCGAGGCCATTCGTGAGCCTGCCGAGACCATCCTCGAGGCCATCCACATGGTTCTGGAGGAGACTCCGCCGGAGCTGGCCTCGGATGTGGGGCAGAACGGCATCCTCATGTCCGGCGGCGGGAGCCTGATCTACGGCTTTGATACCATCGTTCAGAAGGACACCGGCATTCCCACTGTGGTGGTGGAGGATGCGGTATCCTGCACGGCCTTCGGCGGCGGCAAGATGCTGCTGCATCTGGACGACATGCCTGACGGCATGGTGAACCTTGCCCGCAAGCGTCAGCTCAAGGGAAACTAATGCTTGCAATCCGATTGTAAACGCGGTATAATAACTATCGATATAAATAAAGAAAGGGGAGAACTTGATGAACTATTCTTCCATCATTCTTCTTGTTGTCATGATCCTGATCTTCTACGTGTTCCTGATCCTTCCGGAGAACCGTAAGAAGAAAAAACTCAACGAGATGCGCGACAGCCTGCGTCCCGGCGATGAGATCGTCACCATCGGCGGCCTGATGGGCAGAGTCGTTTCCGTCAATGATGACACCGTGACCTTCGAGACCGGCGAGGATCAGGTCCGCATCCAGGTGACCAAGTGGGCCATTTCCACCAACGCCCGTGTGGAAGCTCAGGAAAAGAAAGCCGCCGAGGAAAAGAAGGCCGGCAGGAAAAAGGACGAGTAAATCTTTGCTCGACCGATCATAAGGTATGAAAACCCCCTTGCGGGAATAGGATGAAGCATCCGATTTCTGCAAGGGGGATTTTTGTTTTGAAATCAATTGTGAAACCGACCAGGAGGTTGGCAATTCTCCGAGGGCCATTGGCTGGGCTTACGACTTTTGCGGTACTGTCTTTTGCAGCGGCGAAACTAACAGAGCAGGGGGACATTCCCATAGATTTGGCAGCGCCAGTCATGCTGTTTGCGCTGCTGCTGTCCGCTGTGATCGGCGGTGCCCTTTCCGGTGGGGCAGGGAAGCGGGGGCTGCTCACTGGCAGCATCCTGGCAGCACTCTATATATTCGGGAAAGGGGTCTTCCATCCGGACGCATTTTTGAGCTCCGGAACCCTGATTGGACTCCTATGCATCCTGCCCGGTGCATGGATCGGTTCGTGCATTTTTCATAAAAAACCCCGCGGATATACAAACCGTAATCGCAAAAAATTCGCGAGAAATTACAAATAGTATTCATTGACGGAGTTTACATAATGCAAGTATGATTACCAAGATATAGGGTTTTTGACAGATGCTTTTTCTAAATATGGTTGAATTTCCCGATTCTTTAGGTTCCCTGATTTCATAAATATTTTCATGTTAACATAATATTGTTTACATAATCCTTTGAGCATAATAAACAAAAAATGAAAAAAATTAACGAAAGTCTTGAAAATAAATTAAAAATGTACTATATTATGTTTACGTCAGTTATGTAAATTGTTCTGTTATGTCTGTTCGGCGCATATTCTGTCCCTGGTGATGGAAGATGAAACGAACCGGATACAGACAAAAACGCCGATTTCGACGGCTTTGCAGACCCATGCGGAGCCCGATCCCAATTGGGAGGATCGCTCTCGCAGCAGGGTATCTGCTCGGTTGCGCAGGAGGCGTGTGGTTGGGGGCTGCGGTAAATCTGCCGGTAACCTGGCTCCAGGCGGATCTTATGGGGGTTGCCCCGTCAGAGGATTTACTCGCGGAACTGGCGATTTGCGGAACCTATGGATTCGGGATGCTTCTTGCGAGCACCTCCTATCTCGGATTTGCCCTGGTTCCGCTGATTCTGGCTGTCAAGGGCTTCTTGTCCGGCTGCTCGATTACGGTATGTCTTCGAAGTGCTGCTGAGGACTGGCTTCCCGTTCTGCTGCAGATTCTTCTGCCAGGACTGTTTCTTCTGCCGGCATTGTTTTTGCTGGGGGAGTTCAGCATGGGGCGGTCAGCAAGACTCTTCGCTCTTCGCTGGAGCGATCAGCCGGTGCCGTCGGATGAAAATGAAGTGCGGCGTCTTACGGCTGCCGCGATCCTGCTGCTGATGTCTGCGGGCGTCAGAACCTACGGAATCCCTGCCATATGGAATTGGCTTTAATATGAACAACAAAGAGAGAGGGGGCGCGTCCGGTGACCAACGCGGAAAGCCTGAAGCGCTACGAACAGTATCTGACCGAGGTGAAGAAGGCGTCCAACAACACGCTGGCGTCCTATCTGCGCGACATCCGTCAGCTGGGTGAATACCTGGATGCAAATACGGATGTGGCGCTGGATACAGCCACGGAGGATGATCTGGCGGAATACATCGAATCGCTGCGCGCAAAGGGAAAGTCGGTAGCAACCGTTTCCCGCGCCATCGCCTCTCTGAAGAATTTCTATCAGTTCCTTTTGGAGGAGCATGTGGTGGAATCTCTTCCCACCGGGAAGCTGGTGCCGGATAAGGCAACTCAGAAGCTGCCGCAAATCCTCAGCAGCCAGGAGGTGGACCTCCTTCTGGAGCAGCCCCAGTGCGTGGACATGAAGGGTTATCGAGACAAGGCCATGCTGGAGCTGCTGTATGCCACCGGCATCCGTGTCAGCGAGCTGATCAGTCTGAACATCTCGGACGTAGATCTGGCCAGTGCAGTGATTCATTGCAAGAAAAAGGACAAGGTGCGCGCCATTCCGCTCTATCCCAAAGCAGTCATGGCGCTGTCCGAGTACATCGAATTCATCCGCCCTCAGATGATCGCAACGCCGGACGAGCAGTCCCTCTTTGTGAACATCAGCGGCGAGCGTATGTCCCGTCAGGGCTTCTGGAAGATCATCAAGCACTATCAGCAGAAGGCCGGCATTGAGAAGACCATTACGCCGCACACCCTGCGCCACTCCTTCGCGGCGCACCTGCTGGAGAACGGCGCAGATCTCCATTCCATTCAGGAGATGCTGGGTCACGCAGACATTTCGTCCACCCAGGTCTACTCCCAGCTGGTCAAAAAGCAGCTCAAGGACGTCTATTCCAAGGCACATCCGAGAGCGTAATAGTAACAAAAAACAGCCCCTGCTTTCCTTTGATCGGGAGAGCAGGGGATTTCGTTATGCAGTTATTACTTTTGCCATTCCGGTTTTCCGGAGGGCCGTGCGCAGCAGCATCAGCGACATGAACAGCGACATGAGCTCTGCAATGGGGAAGGCCAGCCAGACGTTGTCCAGCACGCCGGTGAGGCTCAGCAGATAGGCACTGGGGATCAGTACCACGATCTGACGGGCAATGGATATGAACATACCGTAGATGCTGTAGCCCAGGGCCTGACAGGTGGATGAGCTGATGATGCAAATTCCTGCAAACAGGAAGCACAGACTGATGCGCCGGAGTGCCGGAATGCCGATGGCCAGCATGTCGGGGGAGGCGTCGAAGAACCCCAGAAAAACTTGCGGAATCAGCTGAAACAGCGCAAAGCCCAGCAGCATGATGCAGACGGCGTAGGTCATCGCAAGGCGGAAAGTCCTATGGATGCGATCCGGCTTCTGGGCGCCGTAGTTGTAGGCAATGATGGGCACCATACCATTGTTCAGGCCGAAGACCGGCATGAAGAAGAAGCTCTGCAGCTTGAAATACGCGCCATAGACCGCCACTGCAGTGGGCGTGAACTTGAACAGGATCACGTCCATGATATAGGTGGTCACGGAGCCGATGCTGGCCATGACGATGGAGGGGATGCTGATCTTGCAGATCTCACCCTGGAGGGCAAAATCCGGACGGATTTTCCGCAGGTCGATGTGGATCTCCGGGTTTTTCTTCTTGTTCAAGACAATGGCAACCACCGCACTGATCCACTGACCCAGCACCGTGGCAGCCGCAGCGCCGGCAATGCCCATTTTGGGGAAGCCCAGCAGGCCGAAGATCAGAATGGGATCGAAGATAATGTTGGTAACCGCGCCCACCAGCTGTATCGCCATGGAATAGATCGTCCGCCCGGTGGACTGGAGAAAACGCTCATAGCAGATGGAGATGAAGACGCCGAAGCTCAGACACATGCAGATGCGCAGGTAGGTAACGCCGTAGTGCACGATCTCATCGATCTGTGTCTGGGAGCGCATGAAAGCCTCCACGCCGAAAGCGCCGATCAGCATCATGACCGCGCAGCTGAGCACCTCGAGGATCAGGCCTTGAATCGCCACGTCGTTGGCGCGCTTCAGATTCTTCTGTCCCAGAGACCTGGAAAGAAGGGCATTGATGCCGACGCCAAAACCAACCGAGACAGAGATCATGATGTTCTGCAGGGGGAAGGCTACTGAAACCGCCGTGAGCGCATCTTCGCTGAGCCGCGCGACAAAAATACTGTCGACCACATTATAAAGCGCCTGCACCAGCATGGAGATCACCATCGGGATCGCCATGCTCAGCAGCAGCTTGTTTTCGGGCATATAGCCCATCTTATTCTCCTGGATTCGTTCTTCTGCCATCGAGATACACCTGATTATGGAAAATTGCAAAACAGTATGATAAATCCCGAAATCAAATCTGATTTCGGGATTACATGGTGGACGATACAGGACTTGAACCTGTGACCCTCCGCACGTCAAGCGGATGCTCATACCAGCTGAGCTAATCGTCCGTGTCAACAAAAGCGATTATATACGAAAGCGGACAGTTTGTCAATTCCTATTTTCACATTTTTTCGAAAAATCCCTTTCTGAATTTGGTGCATTTTTTCAAAAGAAACAAATTTAAACAAATAATTATTATTTTTCTTCATTTTCTCTTGCCTTGTGACACTATTTTGTATATAATAGAACAGTACATTTCGAAAACTTGTTCAATTGAGGTTTCCATATGAAAAGATTATCGATCCAAATGCTCTCTATCCTGCTGATCATGGCGCTGCTCTGCGGCGCAGCCATGGCGGCAGGGGAGGTCTATGTAAATGACGCAGGCGGGATGATCTCCGGCGATTTAACAGAGACCTACGCTGTTGGCTCTGCCGGTGCTCAACAGCTTGGCAACGCTTCTGCCAGCGCGCTGACCGCTTCCGGTCTGCAGCAGGTGGGCGGCGATCTGCAGAGCTATGATCCGGTGCCCGTGGATCTGCAGTTGGTGCGCGTGGGCCTCTTCTACGGCTCCGAAGCAAGAGCGGAGATGCCTTTGACCCTGACCAACGGCAGTGGATTCCAGGTTGGATACTTCGACGCCAATCGCAGCTTTGTGTCCCTGGGATCCATTGGTGTCACAGACATCAATCTGGTTCCGGATCACACAGCCGACATCGCTGCCGGCACCACCGGAGGCTATCATATCCGTCTGAACCAGACCTACGAATCCCTTGATTCAGCCCGTTCGGCGGCTGACGCTGCCGGCGGATTCCCGTTTTATCAGAACGGCACCTTTGTGGTTCTGGTGGGAAGTTACACCTCCAGAACGGACGCCGATGCGGCGCTGAAAACCAAAGGATACTCCGGCACGGTCTATACCGGCACTGACCGGAGCGTGCTGATTCTGAAAAACGGTTCCGAAAAAGTGCTATTCGGTTTTGACTGCGGCTCCAGTTATTCTCTGGCGGCGTCCCCGATCTCTGAGGGGAAGGCCGTCACCAAATGCGGGGAGTACAGATACTATGGCGACTTCCAGTTCACCCGCCTCACTGGGGACAAGCTCACCGTGGTGAACTTCATCGGTCTGGAGGATTACACCAAGGGCGTTCTGGCCAACGAAATGGGCGCCGACTGGCCGCTGGAGGCATTGAAGGCGCAGGCAGTGATGGCCCGCACCTACGCCGTTGCGAACCAGAACAAATTCCGTGCCTACGGCTTCGATCTCTCTCCTGACACGAAATCTCAGGTCTATAACGGCCTCCACAACGCTACGGACAAGACCAACCAGGCTGTGGACGAGACTGCAGGCAAGTTTGTACGCTACCAGGGCGCGGTCTGCGCAGTCTACTACTTCGCAGCCGACGGCGGCGCCACCGAGGATTCCGAGAACGTCTGGTCGGACACCGTGGTGCCGTATCTCCGGGCGGTGAAGGATCCCTATGAGGCCGACATCGACTTCTACTGCAAGTCCTGGAGCATGACGGTGCCGAAGTCTCAGACCGGTGAGGTCACCACCACCAAGACGCCCATCGGCAACATTCTCAGCATCACCGCTGGCGGAAAGACCTACTCCAAAGACAACGTGCGCGACTTCCTCAGAAACCTCGGTGCCCGCTACACCAGCCGCCACTTCACCGTCACCGAGCAGGGCGACAACTATGTCATCAGCGGCGGCGGCTATGGCCACAATCTCGGCATGAGCCAGTGGGGTGCCTATTCCATGGCCAAGGTCCACAACATGACCTATGACCAGATCATCAGCTTTTATTTTACCGGAGCCTACGTCGGATGAAAAAATCGGATTTCTATTTTGACCTGCCAGAAGAATTGATCGCTCAGACCCCGCTGGAGCAGCGGGACGCCTCCCGTATGCTGGTATTGAATAAGCAAACCGGCGAGACGGAGCACAGACATTTTTATGATCTCCCGGAGTATCTGGAGCCCGGCGACTGCCTGGTGCTGAACGACTCCCGGGTGCTGCCCGCCAGACTCATGGGCAACCGCATGACCGGCGGCGCCGTGGAGGTGCTGCTGCTTCGGGATCTCGGCGAAGGGAAGTGGGAGTGTCTCACCCGTCCTGGCCGAAAAACCCAGCCGGGCGTAGACCTCATCTTCGGGGAGGGAAGACTAACTGCCACCGTGACGGACGCTCTGCCTGACGGAAACAAAGTGGTACAGTTCCACTATGACGGCATCTTCCTGGAGATCCTGGAGGAGCTGGGCAGAATGCCGCTGCCGCCCTACATCAAAGCAGAACTTCAGGACCAGGAACGTTATCAGACCGTCTATTCCAGAGCCATCGGCAGCGCTGCGGCACCCACCGCGGGACTGCACTTCACCCCGGAGCTACTGCAAAAGATTGCAGACAAGGGCGTGAAGATCTGCTATGTGACCCTTCATGTCGGTCTCGGCACCTTCCGTCCTGTAAAAGAGGAAGAGATCACTGACCACATCATGCATTCGGAATACTGCGAGATCCCCGCGGAGACTGCCGCCGTCATCAACGAGACCAAGGCAGCAGGGAAGCGTGTCATCGCCGTGGGAACCACCTCCTGCCGGACGCTGGAAAGCTTCACAACAGAAGAGGGGATCACCGAAGCCCGGGGCGGCTGGACAGACATCTTTATCTATCCCGGTTATAAATTCAAATGCATTGATGCGCTGGTGACCAATTTTCACCTGCCGGAAAGCACCTTGATCATGCTGGTATCCGCCTTTGCCGGAAGAGAAAACGTCCTGCACGCCTATCAGGAAGCGGTGGATCACCGGTACCGTTTCTTCTCATTTGGCGACAGTATGCTCTTACATTGATTATTATTTGCAGAGTACATTCTGTGCTCTGCATTTTCTTTTCTTGAATAGTAACAATTTAATAACAAAATAAATCAATTACTGTTGACATAATTCAAAAATATGATAAAATATAATATATTTTGTCAGAACCATTGAAAGGAGGCGAGGCCATGAGGAAGATTGCCCTCTGGGAGGCGCGGCACCCGAAGAAGGTACTGCTGCTTGCTCTGCTGCTGTGCATTCCTGCCTTCATCGGCTTCGTCTGCACCCGGGTGAATTATGACATTCTCTCCTATCTGCCGGACGATCTTCCGTCTGTTCAGGGAGAGCTGGTATTGGATCAGACTTTCCATACCGCCGGTATCTCCATCGTCGTCGTAGAAAACGCCCCAGCCAAGGAGACCGCGGCCCTGAAAGACAGGATCGAACAGGTGGATGGTGTCGGCAACGTGATCTGGGTGGACTCCATCGCGGACATCACGGTGCCCAGGGAGATCCTGCCGGATCTGATCCAGAAGATCTTTTACAGCAGGGACGGCAACGCCACCATGATGATGGTGCAGTATGATCCGGAATACTCCGCCGACGATCTGATGATCACCATCGACGAAATCAAGGATCTGCTGGCAGAAAACCAGTTCATCAGCGGTCTTTCCGTCATCGTGGCAGATACCAAGATGATGGCCGACGAGCAGGCGCCGATCTACATCGCCATTGCCGTCACGCTGGCGCTGCTGATCATGGCCGTCACTATGGAGTCCTGGCTCCAGCCGCTGGTGATCCTGGCGGCCCTCGGCCTCGCGGTGCTTTACAATATGGGTACGAACTTTTTCATGGGTTCCATCTCGTTTATCACCCAGTGTGTGGCCGCCGTGCTGCAATTGGGAGTCACCATGGACTATTCCATTTTCCTGATCGACCGCTATCATGAGGAGCGTGGTCAGCATGACACCCGGGAGGAGGCCATGGCCAGCGCCGTGGTGAAATCCTTTACCGCGCTGACAGGAAGCTCTCTGACCACGGTGTTCGGCTTTGGGGCACTGTGCTTTATGCGTTTGAAGCTGGGCTTCGATATTGGCTTTGTGATGGCCAAGGGCGTTGCTTTTGGCGTGCTGACGGTCATTTTCGTGCTGCCGGCGATCCTGCTGCTGATGGAAAATCTCATGGACCGGTACCGCCATAAAAGCTATATCCCGAATTTTACGCCTGCAAACCGGTTCATCGCAAAGCACAAGCGGGTGTTTGCTCTGCTCTTTCTGCTGCTTCTGGTCCCGGCTTATCTGACCCAGACCGGACTGCAAAAGTATTACAGCATGGATCGGGCGCTGCCGGACGATCTGCCCTCCATCTCGGGTCTGCACCGGATGAAGGAAGATTTCAACATGGCCAGCACCCAGTTCGTGATCTTCGACGATTCCCTGCCGCAGCAGGATGTGGTAGCCATGGAGAAGGCCATCTCCAAGCTGGACGGCATCTCTCTGGTGCTGGCCTACGATCAGATGATCGGCCCGGCCATCCCGGGGGAGATCCTGCCGGATGAGATCCTGGCGCTCTGCAAGCAGGAGGGCCTGCAGCTGATGATGGTAAACTCCGAATACAGTCCCGCCACGCCGGAGATGACGGAGCAGCTGCACCAAATGGAGGACATCATCTATGCCTGCGATCCCAACGCGCTGCTCACCGGCGAAGGCGCCGTCACCCAGGGCCTGATCGACACCACGGATCGGGATTTCAGGGTCACGGCGGGGCTGTCCATCATCACGATCTTCATTCTGATTGCCATCGTGTTCAAATCTCTGTCGATCCCAGTGATCCTGGTGCTGTCCATCGAGCTGGCAATCTGGATCAATCTGAGCATTTCAGTGCTCATGGGGAAGGTCGCGTCCTTTGTGGACTCCACGGTGATCAACTGCGTCCAGTTGGGGGCCACGGTGGACTACGCGATTTTGCTCACCACACGCTTCCAGGAAGAACTGCAGTTTCACGATCGGAACGACGCGATCTTCCGGGCGGCGGAGACCACCATGCGATCGGTATTCCAGAGCGCCGCGGTTTTCTTCATGGCCACCTTCGGCGTGTACCTCACCTGTGATATTTACATTGTCAAGGGCATGTGCGCGCTGCTGGCCCGGGGCGCGATCATCAGCGAGCTGGTGATCATGCTGTTCCTGGCGCCGGTGCTTTGCCTGTTGGAGCGCGTGATCGCCAAAACCACAAAAAACTGGCCACAGAGAGAGGAGGCCCAAAATGCGTTACCATGAAATCATCCGGCGCCTGCTGGGTCTCGTTCTGGTGGCCGCAGTCTGTTTGATCTCCCTGAGTCCGAGAGTGGAATCTGATTTGGCAGGGGAGAACTACCTCGCCGCAGCCCATGTGGTAGAGAGCACCGAAACCCTGGCAGCGCAGGTTTCCAAAACCGAGACCGTCTATGTGAATCTCAACGCCGACGGCTCTACCCAGATGGTCAGCGTCACCGACCACCTCCATTCGGATCTTCCGCAGGTGCGGATCGAGGACGCCAGCGATCTGACGCAGATTCAGGATGTCAAAACCAATCTCTATCCCGTGCAGGGCACCGACCGGATCTACTGGGATCTGGAGGGCACGGATCTCTACTATAACGGTCGTTCCTTCGATGAGCCTCCGGTGCAGTTCACGGTTTCCTATACTCTAAACGATACCCCAATGACGCCGGAGACTCTGGCGGGGAAGAGCGGTCATCTGACCATGACCATTTCAGCGGAGAACACATTGAAAAAAGATGTGGGCGGCTATACCGTTTCCTGCCCGATCCTGCTGGTGGGCGGCACACTGCTGCCGGAGGACGGATTTGAGAACGTGGAGGTCACCGGAGGCTCTATGCTGGAGGATGGCGCCCATCGGATCATCCTTTTCACCGGCGTTCCCGGTATGGCAGAAAGCCTAGGCACCGAGGCGCTGAATCTCCCCTTTCTCAGCGGCGCCATGGCGGACACCACCTACACGATCTCCGCGGATGTGGAGAACTTCGCTCTGGGCAACATGATGTTTGCGGCGGTACCGTTTTCCTCGCTGGAGGCCTTCAGCAGCGGGGATCTCTCCGCAGGGCTCAGCGGTGTAAAACAGGTATTTACGGACATTGAAACCGTGATGAACGCCTTTTCCGGCATGCAGATCCAGGAGCTGATTCAGATGCTCTACGGCGACATGGAGCAGGCCCAGAATCTGATCTCTGCGGTGGGAGAGGCAGCGCTGCTCTATCAAGAGAACGAGGCGCTGATCCAGACCCTCGCCGGCTACGCGACTGAGGAGAACATTCAGCAGATGGAAAAGCTCCTGACGGATCTGGAACAGATCGACATGGTGCGGCTGCAGGCACTGCTCAGCTGCGACCTGTTCCAGCAGCTGGTGGATCTGCTCTCCCTGATCGATCAGGAGGTGCGGGACGTAGTCACCGTGGCGGAGGACGCCGTGGCGATCCAGCCGACACTGGACGCCATGAAGGCGGATCTGGATACCCCGGAGGCCCAGGCGGCCATGGAACGGCTGCCTGAGACGGCGGAGCGTCTGCGTGCCCTTCTGAAGACGCTGGAGGACAACCGTGACCTGTTTGATGATCTTGAGAGAATTCAGGATCCCGGGGTGACCAACGGGCTCCAGACCATCCTTGGCGTGACGCAGAAATACGCCCAGCTGGACAGCCTGAACGCAGCGCGGCAGACGAATCTTGCAGGCAGACTGCGCGCCTGGCTGGATTTCGGAGAAGAGTACGATATCTTCACCCAGAGAACGGATTCCATGACCAGCTCTGTCTCCTTCGTTTATAAGCTCGCTTCCATCGGATAACAAAAAGCATCGTACCGAGTTTCGGTACGATGCTTTTTTATTGATTTTGGAATCAGATCTTGCTCTCCAGCCAGTTGAGGACGTTGGTGTAAACCTCGTCCTTGTTCAGCTCGTTGAGCATTTCGTGGCGGCCCTGGGGATAGAGCTTGATCTGCACGTCGCGCATGCCGACCTTCTTGAAGCGCTCGTAGACCTTCTTCACGCCCTTGCCGTAGTCGCCCACGGGGTCCATGTCACCGGACATGAAGTAGACGGGCATGGCCTTGTTCATGCGGTTGAGGTTCTCGCTCTTCCAGATGTACTGCAGACCGCCCATCATATCGACGAACAGGCCGACGGTCTCCTGGAAGCCGGAGAGAGGATCGGCGATGTAGGTATCCACCACGGCGGTGTCGCGGCAGAGCCAGTCAAACTCCGTGCGGGGATTGTTGTACTTCTTGTTATAGGAGCCGAAGGCCATGTTATGGATGAAGTCGCTCAGATGCTTGGAGCCGTGGTCGGCGATGTCCGCCTTGCCGATGGCCTTGCCGGCGGCGATGACGGGGCCGGGGTTCTGGCCGGTGCCGCTGATGACCGCGCCGGTAAGCGCGTCAGGATAGTTGATGATATAAGTACGGGTCAGGAAGCTGCCCATGCTGTGTCCAAGGAAGAAATAGGGGAGACCGGGATATTTCTCCTGCTCGATCAGGCGCAGGTTATTAAGGTCTCTTACGACGGTCATCCAGCCATCATTCTCAGCAAACCAGCCCCGATCCGTGGGATCGCTGCCGATGCTGTAGCCATGACCCAGATGGTCGTCCGCCACTGCGACAAAGCCGTTTTCGGCCAGGAAGTTCATGAAATGCTCATAGCGTTTGGAGTGCTCGGCAATGCCATGAACGATCTGCACCACACCGCGGATATTTCCGTCCGGAACGCACTCCCGGAAGAAGATATTGTGAACTTTGTCATTCGATAAAAAAGTAAATTCATTGAACGTAGGCATAGATTTCTTCCTTTCTTTGTGGTATACTGTTAAAAGCTACCGATATTTTAATATATTTGACGTACTTAGTCAAGGAAATTGGAGGTTTTTTTATGAACGGCTATGTCATCGCACTGGACCAGGGAACCACCAGTTCTCGCGCCATCGTATTCGATCATACGGGCAGTATCGTCTCTCTGGCACAGTACCCCTTCCCGCAGATTTATCCGCAGCCCGGCTGGGTCGAGCATGATCCCATGGTCATTCTGGAATCCCAGTTCCATTCTCTGAGTGAGGCGTTCCAGAAGAGCGGTCTGTCTCCCACGGACATCGCCGGCATCGGCATCACCAACCAGCGTGAGACCACCATCGTTTGGGACAAGAACACCGGCAAGCCGGTCTACAACGCCATCGTCTGGCAGTGCCGCCGCACCGCACCGATCTGCGATGAACTGGAAGCCAAGGGCATGGCCGCTTACATCCGTGATAAAACCGGTCTGCTGATCGACGCCTATTTCTCCGGCACCAAGATCAAGTGGATCCTGGATAATGTGGAAGGCGCCCGTGAGCGTGCAGAACGCGGCGAGCTGCTGTTCGGCACCGTGGACTGCTGGCTGATCTGGAACCTGACCGGCGGTAAGGCCCATGTCTCTGACTATTCCAACTGTGCCCGCACCATGCTGTTCGATATTGACACCCTCACCTGGGACGAGAAGCTCTGCGAGGAACTGGGCATTCCCATGTGCATGCTGCCGAAGCCGGTCCCCAACTCTCAGATCTACGGCCGTGTGGCTCCCGAGATCCCCGGTCTCGAGCTGCTGGAGGGCGTTCCGGTCTGTGGCAGTGCCGGCGACCAGACCTCCGCACTTCTGGGACAGGCCTGCATTGAGCCCGGCCAGGCAAAGAACACCTACGGCACCGGCTGCTTCACCCTTCTGAACACCGGTGAGCGCAGCGTCCGCAGCGTCAGCGGTCTGGTCACCACCGTGGCCTGGTCCGTGAAGGGCAAGACCACCTACGCGCTGGAGGGCAGCGTTTTCAATGCCGGCAGCTCCATCCAGTGGCTGCGTGACGAGCTGGAGCTCATCACCACCTCCCGCGAGTGTGACATTTTGGCAGAGACCGTCCCTGATAACGGCGGCGTTTATCTGGTCTCCGCCTTCACCGGCCTCGGCGCCCCCAGATGGGATATGTACGCCCGCGGCATCATCGTGGGTCTGACCCGCGGCTCCAAGAAGGCGCACGTCTGCCGTGCCGCTCTGGAAGGCATCGCCTATCAGGTCAAGGATCTGCTGGACGCCATGGCCATCGACGCCGGCGACAACATCTCCGTCCTGCGTGTGGACGGCGGCGCTTCTGTCTCTAACTTCCTGATGCAGTTCCAGTCCGATATGATCCGCAAGCCCATCGACCGTCCGAAGATGGTGGAGACCACAGCCTTCGGTGCCGCCTTCCTGGCCGGTCTGGCGGTTGGCGTTTGGAACGATCTCGAGGACATCAAGACGATCCGTGAGTCCGACCGCGTGTTCGAGCCCGTGATGGATGCCGAAACTGCAGAGAAGTATCACCGCGGCTGGCTGCGTGCCGCCGATCGCGCTCTGAACTGGATTGAGAAGTGATCTCTGACATTTTCCTTCCGGCAGACATTCTGCTGCCGGATCACACAGACTTCCATCGATGGAGCGTCATCGCCTGCGACCAGTTCACCTCTGACGCCGATTACTGGCAGGAGGTGGAACGGGTCGTCGGCGACGCGCCCTCCACCCTCCGGATGATCCTTCCGGAATACTATCTCGGCCGCTGTGACGAAGCCAAGGCAACGGAGCAGATTCAGAAGACGATGCGCCGCTATCTGGACGAAGGGCAGTTTCATACATTGGAACAGAGCTTCGTCTATCTGGAGCGCAGACTGGCCACCGGTGTTGTCCGCAAGGGCATCGTAGGCAGAATCGATCTGGAGGCCTATGATTATCGTCCGGACGCCGATACGCCCATTCGTGCCACGGAGGGTACCGTTGAGGAACGCCTCCCGCCGCGGGTTCGGGTGCGGAGTCAGGCGCTGCTGGAAATGCCGCACATCATGCTGTTTCTGGATGATGCCGCCGACGCTGTCATGCAGTGTGCACAGACTGTGGCGGGGGCTCCGGTCTATGATTTTGATCTCATGGGCGGAGGCGGCCATCTTCTGGGCCGGCAGATCTCCGGAGACAGCGCCGTGACCCTGGAACGTGTGATTGCTGACGTCACCGGTTCACAGGCTGTGCAGTTCGCCGTGGGGGACGGCAACCACAGTCTCGCCGCAGCAAGAAAATGCTGGTTTGAAAAGAAACAGCATCTGACGTCTGCGGAGGTGGAAAAAGATCCTGCCCGCTACGCGCTGGTGGAGCTTGTGAACATCCACGATCCCGCCATCACCTTTGCGCCGATTCATCGGGTCCTGTTCAAGACCGACGCCGAGCGCTGGTTTGAAGAGGCGCAGCAGCAGCTGTCCGATCCAAACGGGAGGGAGATCACGCTCCTGAAAGGGGAGAAGCGGTTCATCCTCCCTGTGAAGGGTGAGACCATCGGTGCGCTGATCGGCAACGTGGAGCAGTTTTGTCTGGATTATCTGGAACGTCACGGCGGCGAGATCGACTACATCCATGGCGATGATGAAACGATCCTGCTCACCTCCGCTCCAAACAGCTGCGGCGTTCTGCTGCCGCCCATCGAGAAGGAGGAGCTGTTTTCTTCCATTGCAAACAGCGGCCCATTCCCGAGAAAAAGCTTTTCCATCGGCCTGGGTCCGGATAAACGCTATTATCTGGAGTGTCGCAAAATCAAATAATGCCAGCAGGGCGGATTTCCGTCCTGCTGTCTTTCTGACGAAAAGAAGATTGACAGACGTCACAAAATTCTTTATAATGAATAAGCTTGCAATTTGAAAACGCGGGTATGATGGAATTGGTAGACATGCCAGATTTAGGTTCTGGTGGGAGACCGTGCAGGTTCAAGCCCTGTTACCCGCACCAAATCAAGGGCTTTGGAAAGATCCTCCTTTTCAAAGCCCTCAATACGATCTTAAAACCGGAGGAAATCGATATGAGCAGTTTTCAGGATTTATACGAGCTGGCCGCTTCCGATAAAAGCAGAGGCATGCAGTTTCATGCCATCCAGGAGATTCGCCGCGGCGCGGTCCGCGAGCTGCAGAACGCCGGCGTCTACACTGAGCCGGAAGACTCCGACTCCATGACCGATGAGGAGCTGGCCGCCCGCCGTGCCGAGGCCGCCTATGCTTATGGTCTGCAGAGCATTCTGGAGTCCAGCAAGCTTCCCAATCAGGAGGGGAATGAGTCCTACGCCGTCGCCGTGCGGGACACCTCCACCAAGCCCTACTGCATCGCCCTCTGCATCCAGACCAAGCTGGAGGAACTGCGTGCCCAGGGTGCCGAGCGCAACAGTAAGACCCGCCCGGTGTACTATGTGATCTGCGCCAACCCGGAGCTCACTGAGACCGTGGATCCGCTGAAGCAGACTATGGATATTCTGCGCATGGCCTATCCAAACTGGAACATCTTGCTCAGCGAGCGGGATCCCAAGGAGGAGGCACAGCGCGCGCTGGCGGAGAATCTGCGCCAGATTATTGAAAAGAATCAGAAGGATCAGAGTGACGAGAATTCTCAGCAGCTGGCGGCCGCTTTGCTTGCCACACCGCTGTATTTCCCGGCGGAGCGCCCGGAAAAGCAGCCTGAGAATACGAAGGAAGGGGAGGTCCACCTGCAGTTCGGCAAGGCCCGTTCCGAGAGCGGCAAAGCCTACTTCCTCGCTTTTACCGATCGCGCGCAAATGTTCAAGTGGAAGCAGATGGGCTGTGTGGAGCTGGGCTTTAAGGAGTATTCGGATCTGGTGCTCCACTCTCAGGACGCAGGCATCGTGGTGGATCCCTATGTGGGTGCCAATCTCTGCCTGACCCGTGAGATGCTCCAGTCTCTCCAGAGCCAATATGAAATGATGAACAGCCTCCTGAACTCCATGGCGGAGGCAGGCTTTGATCCTATGAACTTCGATCCCTCCAAAATGACACCGCCCAATGAGCAGGAGCAGGGCTATCAGCCCCAAAAGCCCAAGGTCAACGAGTGGTGGAAGAAAGACAAGTAATTCGATTTAAGATCAAAACAGCTGCAGGCAAAACGCTTGCAGCTGTTTTTCTCAATTGATATAAGCAATGACAAAGGCTTGATCCAAACTGTATTCCTCTTTGAGATTCAGATCCGTGATTTCTCCATTGAAAGCGATCCAATAGAGGGATCCGTCCAGATCATATTCCGCAGTCCCTGCATAGGTTCTCAGGGTGATAACACGATCCGCCTCGGCGGAGAAGGCGTCACGCGTAGAGTCATGTACCAGAAGGACACGGTCAGAGGAACTGTCATAGAGGATATCCGTTAAAATCAAATCACCCTCGATGGTGCTTTGCGCCACGCGGATGAATGCATCCTCCTGGTTCTGGTAATGCTCCATGAACTCCGAGTACAAATAATCATTGTGTACCATGGCGCCGATGACAAAGCATCCGTCTAACTGCGCCTGCTCTGTGTTATAGTCTGCGTCCAGTGTACGGATATCGGCATAGTCTCCAAGAACGGGATGGGCATAGAACGCATCCAGCGCAGAGATCTCAGCCGTTTCTTCCGGCTCTGCGGATTCCATCGGATCTGCTGCTTTGGAACCGCAGCCAACCAGCCCGAACCCAAACAGAGCAATGAACAACAGACAAAAAAGCCTTTTCATGCTGCATTCCTCCTTAAATACTCTATCCATAAAGACGACCTCACAGGGATTTCGTTCCCCTGTGAGGTCGGATTGATTAAGGTGTTATGGTATGGTCACAATGTACTTTTTCAGCAGATCTATCGGGTGATATGCCAGCTTCGCCGTCCGAAGCCCGGGATCGCCCATATCATCCTCCCGGTTGATGTATTCCACCTCCGGGGTGGAGAAATGGATCGCCGCCTGATTCACCACCATCTGATAGGCACCCTTCACGTTCCGGTCGGCCTTTTCGATGTGAATGTACAGGGTGTTTCCTACGATTTCTCCCAGCGAAAAGCCCACGACCTGCTCATCGGCATAGAGCACGCCGCCCAGCATCCGGTAAATCTCCGGATGATCCAGCACCTCCAAAACCTTTCGGCTCTCCTCCTGAGCAGATTCGTTTTTCGGATCTGTTACGAATGCGGAAGCAATGAAAAAGTCCTTCACCGCCTGCAGATTATCCGCACTCAATGCTTCAAAACGCCAGGAGCTCACATTCCGCTTAAACTGGCTGATCTGATTGCGCTGACCGCTGAATTTTTTTCCGTGCAGTCCGATCAGATCCGAGGCAAGGTAGAGATAATCGAAATAATCACGCTGTTCCTCCGTCTCGCAGTTGGGGAAAACCTTCTGCAGCGTGGGCAGCCAGTTTTCGGGCACGGTACAAAATCGCAGCGGCTTCCTGGCATAGTCATACAGCGCAAGCAGCGCCTGTTCCGGCTCCGTGGAGAGTGGGAGATTGTAATACTTTTCTCCTTCTTCGTTGTGGAGCTTGGAAAAGAAGCCCAGCTCCGTGATGCAACCCTTCATTTGATAAAAATCGCGCCAGATGAAAATGCAGCCAGGTGTATAGTCACAGGTCTGGGAGCCGATCAGCGTCAAGTACGGACGCACTCGTTCCATATCCTCCAGCGTCAGAGGTTCAAAATGCATAAGCAGGTTCCTTTGTCATCAGAATCATAAGAGGGGAGAGGCTCAGCAGAATTCGCAGTCCTCAGCCTTGGGTTGAATGGATTCGTCCTGATCGATCCACTCCTGCACATCGGTGACCACCATATCATGGGCGCCGATCCTTGCCACGACTCTGGCGATGCCGGAGTTGATGATCATGCGGCGGCACATGGCACAGGAGGTGGTATCGTGCAGCAGCTCATTGGTCTTTGCGTCCCTGCCAACCAGATACATGGTGCCGCCGATCATATCCCGTCGCGCCGAGGAGATGATCGCGTTGGCTTCGGCGTGGACGCTGCGGCAAAGCTCATAGCGCTGGCCGGAGGGGATCTTCAGCTGTTCCCGGTTGCAGTAGCCAAGCTCATTGCAGTTGACTCTTCCGCGAGGCGCCCCGTTGTAGCCGGTGGAGAGGATCTCATCATTCTTCACAATAATGGCGCCGTATTTCCGTCGCAGACAGGTTGAGCGACCGAGCACTGCGTCTGCAATGTCGAGATAATAGTTTTCCTTGTTCACACGCTTGTCCATGCCGACACCTCCATATTTTTCAATTTATTATTATACATTCTATTGCTGAGAAACGCAAGAAAAATCCCCTGACGATATAACGTCAGAGGATTTTTGTGTCAGAGCTGGGCGCCCATGCTGCGGATGCACTCCTGGCAAATGGTTTTTCCTTTGTAGAGGATCAAGTCATTTGCATTGCCGCACAGGATGCAGCCGGGCTGATATTTCCGAAGGATCACCGAGTCTCCGTCCACGAAGATCTCAATACGATCTTTCTCTTCGATACCAAGCGTCCTTCTCAATTCGATTGGCAGAACAATTCTCCCCAGTTCGTCAACCTTGCGAACGATACCAGTTGACTTCATTGCTTTCGCTCCTCCTTCTGTGATGACGGAATCCTTCCAATACCGTCATATTGCATAAATGCACATTTCACAGTATAGCATTATTCGACAAAATGTCAATATTTTTTGGGACATTTAGGCAAATTTGACAGGATTTCTCCGTTTTGCATATTTTCACGTTCCGGAATTTGTAGGTTTTCTGTGAATAATCACAGGTGTGTAAAATCGTTGCACTTAATATGATTCGGAATATAGACTGAATTCATGCGACGAACCCCGCTATGCAAAGAGATTTACAAAAATGCACCCTCCCAAGAGAGAGGGTGCAGAGAGTAAATGCAGCATTATTTGTTGGTCGCGTCCACACTTAGAACGTCTTTGTTTTTGTAAAAATACTCTGCGCCGGAATACACCGTCGTGAGCACGATCACGATCCAGACCAGCGTGTTCAGCCAATGGATCTGGAAGGGAATGCCGATGGCCAGCATGAGGATGATGCCCACCATGGTACTGGCGGTCTTGATCTTTCCGGACCAGGCAGCGGCGATCACGCGGCCGTTATCCACGGCAATCAGACGCAGACCGGTCACAGCCAGCTCACGGGTCACAACGATCAGCAGCGCCCAGCCAGGCATATAACCCTGTTCCACGAATACACACATAGCGGCGATGACCAGCACCTTATCCGCCAGCGGATCCAGGAATTTTCCGAAGTCCGTCACCTGATTATAATGTCTAGCGATATATCCATCGGCAAAGTCACTCAAGCTGGCCAGAATGAACATCGCCAAAGCCCAGTAGATGTGCCCGGGGAAGTCCAAGTACATGAAAAGCACCAGAACCGGCACCAGCACCACACGGAAAATGGTGATCTTATTCGCAGTTGTCATGATTGTTACGCTCCCTTCAGTGGATCTGCTCGCCGCTGAGCTCTCCGTCCTCAACTTCGAGGATACGCACATCGGCAAATTCGCCCGGCTTGGCATCACCGGTGAAATACACAGTACCATCGATCTCCGGCGAATCCGCGAAGGTTCTGCCGGAGCATAGCCCGGATTTGGACGTGCCCTCACAGAGCACGCGCATCGTCTTTCCAACGCAGCCGTTGTTATAATCATCCATGATCTCCGCCTGGAGATCGAGGATCAGATCGGCTCTGCGCTGAGCCTCCTCTTCATCACAGCGATCCAGCATTTTCGCCGCAGGTGTGCCTTCTTCCGGGGAGAAGGGGAAGACGCCTACACGCTCCAGACGCACGTCCCGCAGCCATTCGCACAGCTCTTCAAATTCCGCTTCCGTCTCACCGGGCAGGCCGGTGATCAGGCTGGTACGGATCACCAGGCCGGGGATCCGCTCCCGCAGAGTTCGGATCAGGATCCGGATCTCATCTCCGGTGCCGCGGCGGTTCATGCGGCGGAGGATCTCATTGTTGATGTGCTGCAGTGGGATATCAAGATATTTTAAGACCTTATCCTCGGAGGCGATCACATTGATCAGCTCGTCATCAAAGGCGTCAGGGTAGAGGTAGTGCAGCCGGATCCATTCCACACCTTCGACTTTTACCAGCTCTTTCAGCAGCAATGCCAGGCTGGGCTTCCCGTAGAGATCCACACCCCAGCGGGTGATGTCCTGAGCGATGACGATCAGCTCTTTGACGCCCTGAGCGGCCAATGCCCGAGCCTCTGCAAGAATGGCGTCCAGCTTCCGGCTGCGATACTTTCCGCGGATGCCGGGGATGGCGCAGAAAGCGCACCAGTTGTCACAGCCCTCCGCAATGCGCAGATAGGCCCAGCCCGGCCCGGTGCTGACCACCCGGCCCAGCTCCTCGATGGGGCCGTTTTTATCGGCAAACAGCAGCGGCTTTTCATCCTGCATGACCGCCTCTACGGCAGTGCAGATCTCACCGAAGCTGCCGGTGCCCAGCATGCCGTCCACTTCCGGCAGATCCTCCAGGATCTCATCACAATAGCGCTGCGACAGGCATCCGGCCACCAGGATCTTCTTCAGCAGGCCGTTGTTTTTCAGCTCAGCCATCTGCAGAATGTGGTCGATGGCCTCGCTTTTGGCGCTGTCGATGAAGCCGCAGGTGTTGATGATGACCACATCACAGCCGGCGGGATCCCCAGCCAGCTCGTGCCCGGCCTGATCCAGAAGATACAGCATCTGTTCGCTGTTTACCTGGTTTTTGGGACAACCCAGGGAAATCAGCGCGATTCTATAGCCCATCGTTGCTGTCCTCCATTTCCTCTTGATAGCGCTGAATAGCGGCACGGATCTCCTCCCACTGGAATCCCCGGCGGTAGAGAAAGTCCGACGCCTTGCGCAATTCGTTTTTGTCCGGATGTTCACCCCGGAGCTTCCGGCGCAGCAGGCGATCGATCTGGTCATCCTGCTCCGGCAGAGAATCCAGAGCGTCCTCCCAGAGCTCCTTCGAGATCCCGCGGCGGTAGAGCTCGCTGCGGATGCGCCCCGGGCCGTAACCCTTGGCAGCGTAATGCCGGACGCACATCTCCGCATACTGCTGATCGTCCAGAAGATGCATTTCCAGCAGCCACTGTGCCGCTTCCTCCGCATCCTCAGGGCGCTCGCCCTTTTCCTTCAGGCGGTCGGTGAGCTCCTTTACGGACATGGCCCGCGCGCCGATGATCCGGAGGGCCCGCTGTTTGCATCTGGAGCGGGAAGAGGCGCCGCGCAGGGCTTCCATTTCCTCGTCCTCCAGATGCTTTCCGGCGAAGAGCACCTGATCCGTCACCACGTTCAGGGTGGTTTTCAGTTCCTCGCCATTGTCAAACCGGGCAAGAAATGTCTCCGGCCCGGTTTGTTTGAGTTCCGTCAGTATAACCACGAATTAACCTTCGAAATCGTCAGCAGTTACGTCCACCGCACGACCGGCGGCAACAGCGGCCTTCCGGGCCTGGGGAGACATGAGCTTCACGGCGTTCTCCCGGATCTGCTGCTCAATGCCGTCGCAGATCTCAGGATTCTCCTGCAGATAGGCCTTCACGGAGTCACGACCCTGGAGGCGCTGCTCACCGACAGTGAACCAGGCGCCGGCCTTGTCGATGATGTCCAGCTTAACAGCCAGATCGATGATCTCACCGACCTTGGAGATACCTTCGCCGTAGATGATGTCGAACTCCGCCTCTTTGAAGGGAGGGGCGACCTTGTTTTTCACGATCTTGGCGCGGGTGCGGTTACCTACCATTTCGCCGTTGACCTTCAGAGTCTCGATGCGGCGCACGTCGATGCGGACGCTGGAGAAGTACTTCAGCGCACGGCCGCCGGGCGTGGTCTCCGGATTGCCGTACATAACGCCGATCTTTTCACGCAGCTGGTTGATAAAGACCACGATGGTGTTGGTCTTGCTGACCGCGCCGGTGAGCTTTCGCAAAGCCTGGCTCATGAGTCTTGCGATGACGCCGACGGAGCTGTCGCCCATCTCGCCCTCCAGCTCACTTCTGGGCAGCAGGGCGGCAACAGAGTCCACAATGATGACATCGATGGCGCCGCTGCGAACCAGCTGCTCAGTTATCTCCAGCGCCTGCTCACCGGTGTCCGGCTGAGAGATCAGGAGATTATCAATGTCCACGCCCAGAGCGCGGGCATAAGCGGGATCCAATGCGTGCTCCACGTCAATGAAGGCGGCCTCGCCGCCGTTTTTCTGGGCGCTGGCCAGAATGTGCAGCGCCAGGGTGGTCTTACCGGAGCTCTCAGGCCCGTAGATCTCCACAATACGGCCCTTCGGCACACCGCCGATGCCCAGCGCCAGATCCAGCGACAGGGAGCCTGTGGAGATTGCCTCCACGTTCACGTTCTCGGAATGGTCGCCCAAACGCATGACCGCGCCCTTGCCATAGGCCTTCTCAATCTGCGCAATGGCGGTTTCCAGTGCTTTTTTTCGATCCTCGGGACGGGCCTGTGTCGGAGGCGGCGCCACGCTCTTTTTCTTGTCTGCCATAGTACACCTCTATATTATTATTTTTGATTTCAGTTTTTAGGTCTCCGTCCAACCACGACCCGCTCAATCCCGGCGGTATCTGGAACAGAGAATACGTCCTGCATGCCTGCTTCCCGCATCAAAGCGCGGACGGAAGCGGCCTGATCTTCACCGACTTCAAACAGCATGAGTCCGCCGGGGCGGAGAGCTGTGAGCCAATATTGCAGGATCGATCGATAAAACATGAGTCCGTCCTCACCGCCGTCCAGTGCGCCGAGGGGTTCAAAGTCACGGACAGAGCTGTCCAGAGTCAGAATCTCGAAGCTGGGCACATAGGGCGGGTTGGAGATGATCATGTCGAACTCACCGATGCTCATGGGCGGCTTTTGCAATGCGTCAGCACGCAGACAAACGGTGCGGTTTACCCGGTTCAAGCGAATGTTCTGGCGGCTGACCTCCAGAGCGCTTTCACTGACGTCCACCATGACAACTCTCGCAGCGGGAAGCTCATGAGCCAGGGCCACGCCGATGCAGCCGCTGCCGCAGCAGAGATCCAGGATCCTCGCATCCATTTTGCGGCCCATGAGGGCTTTTAAGGCGGTATCCACCAGAACCTCGGTGTCCGGACGGGGGATCAGCACGTCCTGGGTGACCTTCATTGGAAGGCCGTAAAACTCCCAGTCCCCGGTAATGTAGGCCAGCGGTTCGCCTTTCAGCCGCCGTTGAAGCAGCGCTTCCAGCTTTTCCTCCGTCTCATCAGAGGTATAGAGCCGCAGATCCCGAAGGAATGCCTCTTTGTCTTTTCCGGCAGCTCTTGAGGCCAGGAGTCTCGCTTCCAGCGCATAGCTCTCGACACCGGCAGCTTTCAGGGCAGTCCGGGCCCGCAGATACAGCTCATTGTAGGTTTTCGGCATCTTAAAATGCTCCTTTTATCACCAGGCGTCGCTGCCCTGCGTTTCGGGGATGACCAGCTCCAGAGAACGGATCGCGCATTCGATCATGCTGTCGTCCGGCTCGTTGGTGGTCAGATGCTGCATCCATTTTCCGGGTGCAGCCAGAATGCGGCAGATCCAGAGATCCTCATGCCGTCCCACCCAGCGGTTCAGCTCATAGGTGAGGGACACGATCACCGGCAGCAGCGCCAGATGCAGCAGAAACCGCAGCCAGAAGCTCTGCCAGTTGGTCAGCAGAGAGCTCACCGCAGAAAAGATCAAAATGCTGATAATGACAACATTAAACAGAAAGCTGGTGCCGCAGCGGGGGTGGAAGCGGGATTGAATCCGTACATTCTCCACTGTCAGCGGCAGCTGCTTTTCATAGCAGAAAATGGTCTTATGCTCCGCACCGTGATAGGCAAACATCCTGGCGACATCGTCCATCCGGGTCACAGCCCAAAGATAGACAATGAAGATGATGATGCGGAAAACGCCCTCTGCCAAGCTCAGGGTCAAGCTGGTCATCCCGGGGAAAAGCCGCAGGCAGAGCTTGCCCAGCAGCGTCGGCAGCAGCACAAACAGGCCCACAGCCAGCGCAACGCCCAAAACCACGGCCACACCGATGACGATGTCCTTGGCTTTCTCCTCAGAGAAATGCGCCTCGATCCACTGGTCGATCTTGTCCGGCTCGCCCTGTTCCTCAATGGGAAGCAGATCCGCACTGTAAGTCAGCGCCTGCATGCCCTTGACCATGGAATCAATGAAGGTGATGACGCCGCGGATCAGCGGAAGTCCGAGGATCGGGTATTTGTCCTTGACAAAGTGCAGCTCCTCGACCTTCTCCACCAGACCATCCGGCGTGCGGCATACGATGGCCTGCTTCAGCGGACCGCGCATGAGGATACCCTCCAGCAGTGCCTGGCCGCCGATGCTGGTGCGGAAGCAGACCTTCTGGTCATTCTGTTCTTGTTTGAGTTGCTTGCTCATTCCATAACCTCGGTGTGATGTGCTTTGGTGGCGCCTGCGCTCTCAGGCGCGAAGGGCAGAGTGACGGCCACGGCGGTCCCGCCGCCGGGCGCATTCAAAATGGTCAGCATGCCGCCGGAGCGTGTGATAATCTCGTCACACACAGCCAGGCCGATGCCGCTGCCGCGTTCTTTGGAGATGCGGCCCTTGAAGAATTTTTCTTTCACATGGGGAAGCTCGTCCTCCGGGATGCCGGGGCCGTAGTCCCTGAAAATCACCGTGGCGGCGTTCTGATCCGCCGTGAGGGAGACTTCGATGATCCCGCTGTCCGGCCCGGTGCGGCCGTATTTCGCGGCGTTGTCCAGAATGTTCAGAAACACCTGCCGCAAACGCAGCGGATCACCGGGGAGCAGGGGGATTTCTTCCTCCAAAGGAGTGAAGCGAAGATCGATCTTGCCCCGCTGCAGAAACTCACGATAGGTGAAGATGGTGTCCTCCAGCTCGCTTTCGATGTCCAAAAGCTCGATGTTGAGCTTGAAGCGGCCGTCCTGAATGCGGGTAAACTCCAGCAGTTCTTCCACCAGACTGGTGAGACGGGCCGCCTCCTGCTTGATGGTCTGCAGACCTACGCGGGACTCATGCTTGATGTCGAAGTCAAACATCAGCGTATCGCTCCAGCCGGTGATGGCCGTCAACGGCGTTCTCAGCTCGTGGGAAATAGAAGAGATAAACTCCGACTGCATTTTTTCGGAGTGATTGATCTCTCTCGAAACGGCGTTGATGACCTCCGTCAGCTCCTGGAAGGGCTTTTCCTCCGTGGGAGGAAGCTCGGTGCCGTAGCTGCCGTCTGCGATCAGCTTTGTGGACTCCGTCATATGGCGCAGCGGCTCAAGAACGTGGATGTCATACCAGAGCCAGCCCACATAGCCCGCAGCGCAGGCAGCCACAAGGCTTGCCACGATGGCGATCCAGAGCTTGGCGGAAAACAGCGCGTACCCGATCCAGAATGCCAGGAGCATCATCCCCGCAAAGATCAGTGCGGGAATCAGCGCCGGGCTGCTTTTCAGCTTCTGCAGGCGGGAGCCGGATTGCTTTTGCTCATCCATTTAGATCAGTAGCCCCACTTATAGCCAAAGCCCCAGACGGTGGTGATATATTCCGGCTCCGTGGGCTGATCCTCGATCTTGATGCGCAGACGGCGGATGTTCACGTCCACGATCTTGACCTCGCCCTTGTAATCCTCACCCCAAACGGCACTGAGGATCTCCTCACGGGAGAGGGCACGGCCGGGATTGTTCATAAAAAGCTTCATGATGGCAAACTCAGTCTGGGTCAGACGGATGTGCTCGCCGTTCTTATCCAGGGTGCGGGAGTGCAGATGCAGCAGAAACGGGCCGCTGGAGATGGCATCCTCGCCGTTGTCGCCGCCGCCGATTCTGCGGTAGAGTGCGTCCACGCGGGCCAGAAGCTCAGCAGGGGAGAAGGGCTTGGTCACATAGTCGTCGGCGCCGGTCATAAGTCCGGTGATCTTGTCCATCTCCTGACTCTTTGCAGTGAGCATGATAATGCCCATCTTGGAGCCGGTGGCGCGGATGCGGCGACAGACCTCAAAGCCGTCGATGTCCGGCAGCATCACATCCAGAAGAGCCACCAGAATATCAGGGTGCTGCTGGATGCAGCGGAGGGCTTCCTCACCGGTCCCGGCCTCAATGGGCTCATACCCGCTGCGGCGCAGGTTGATGACAACGAAACTGCGAATGCTGGATTCGTCTTCAAGCACCAGGATCTTTTTCATATGCTTCGTTCCTTTCGGTGTGTTTTACAAACTTTAACAGATTATCAGTGGTTTTCTCTGAAAATCCTACGGAATAATTAAGTATACCACACTTTTTTCAAGAATGGTAGCCAAATAATTAAATTTATGCTATATTATTGAAAAGAAATGAAAGATTTTTTGAGGTGGTGATGAGATTTGCTGTTATATTGGACAACCATCGGCGATTTTGTCCCGGAACAGCTGCTCCATCCCGGCAGAAGCCCGGCTCTCGGCAGCGCCGAAGCCTGGTCAATGCTTGCCTATTCACTGAATCGGGACTTGGGCATTGCGCTTCCCAAAGTCGAAATCCAGCCGGGAGGAAGGCCCTGGTTTCCGGAAATGCCGAATCTGCACTTCTCTCTGAGCCATACCAAAGGCGCAGCCCTTGCGGCGATTTCCCAATTCCCTGTGGGCGTGGATGTGGAATCCATCCGACAGGTGCATGACACGACCTCCAGAAGACTGCTGGAGGCTCCCCACGGAGATCTGGAGCTGTTTGAGCTCTGGACGCTTCGGGAGAGCTGGTTCAAGCTCACGGGAAAAGGGGACCTGCGCAGCATTCCCATCTCCCGCGAAAACGGCAGAATCACCCTTCCGGAAGGGTCGGAGGAAGTCTTCTGCCGATTGTATACGGACATTCCCGGCTGCGCTGCGGCCATCTGCTGTAAGGGCGAACAGCCGCCGGAATCCATCCGCTTTCTTGATCCAGAACAACTACTGAAATAACAGGACGAAACGAAAAGGAAAACTGCTATGTATCAACTCTTAAAACAGGAAGGACACGCCCGCCGCGGCGAATTCCAGACCCCCCACGGGACGGTGCAGACCCCGGTTTTCATGAACGTGGGAACCCAAGGGGCCATCAAGGGGGCACTGTCCGCAGCAGATCTGAAAACCCTCGGCTGCCAGATCGAGCTGTCCAACACCTATCATCTCCATGTCCGACCGGGAGACGAGCTGATCCGGGATCTGGGCGGCCTGCACAGATTCATGACCTGGGACGGTCCGATCCTAACCGACAGCGGCGGATTCCAGATCTTCTCTCTGGCGGAGCTTCGGAAGATCAAAGAGGAGGGCGTCAGCTTCAACAGCCATGTGGACGGCCGGAAGATCTTCATGGGGCCGGAGGAGAGCATGCGCATTCAGGCGAATCTGGGCTCTGACATCGCCATGGCCTTTGATGAGTGTGTAAAAATCCCGTCGCCTTATGACTATGTTCGGGATTCCTGCCAGCGCACCACCCGGTGGCTTCAGCGCTGCAAAACCGCCCTTGCCGATTATAACAGCCGGGACGAAGCTGTGAATCCCGGTCAGATGCTCTTCGGCATCAACCAGGGCGCTGTGTTCCACGATTTACGGATCGAGCACATGAAACAGATCGCGGATCTGGATCTACCCGGCTACGCAATCGGCGGTCTCGCGGTGGGGGAGACCCATCAGGAGATGTATGACACCATTGAGGCCGTAGAGGAATATATGCCGAAGAATCGTCCCCGGTATCTCATGGGCGTCGGCACACCCGGAAACATCATTGAGGGTGTCTGGCGCGGCGTGGACTTCTTCGACTGCGTCATGCCGGCGAGAAATGGCCGCCACGGGCATTTGTTTACCTGGAACGGCATCATCAACATCAAAAACGAGAAGTACAAGCTGGACGAGAGCCCCATTGACCCGGAGTGCGACTGCCCGGTCTGCCGCCGGTATTCCCGCGCTTACCTGAGGCACCTGTTCAAGGCAGAAGAGATGCTGGCCATGCGCTTTGCCGTGACCCACAATCTGCGGTTCTATAACCGGCTTATGGAAAGGATCCGCGAAGCATTGGACGCAGGGAAATTTGCATCCTTCAGAAACCAGTATTCCAAGCTTCTGGATACCAGAATTTGAAAAACTTGAAATTCGTACTTGCTTTTTTTCGACACGGTGCTATAATAGACACAACAATCGAATGAAACGTCTTCAGGGCAGGGTGAAATTCCCGACCGGCGGTAAAGTCCGCGAGCCGAAAGGCCGAATCGGTGGAACTCCGATACCGACAGTATAGTCTGGATGAGAGAAGATGCGCTTCCCTTAAGAAATGAAGTTGCGCTTGAAGGCATTCCTTCGAGCGTAATTTTCTTTTTTTAGGAGGGTCATAAACCATGACAAAATCCAAATTTTCCACCAAGTACGTAGCCGTCTGCGGCATGTTCATTGCCATCGCCTATGTGCTCACTTTGGTGGGCAAGATCGTCCCCAATGTGGCGGGCTTCCTTAGCTACGATCCGAAAGACGTGGCAGTGGTCATTGTCGGTTTCATCCTTGGACCGCTCGCCAGCGTCCTGGTCTCTGTGGTTGCGTCTCTGCTGGAGATGATCTCCGTCAGCAGCACCGGCCCCATCGGCTTTCTGATGAACGTGCTGAGCACTTGCGCCTTCGCCGTTCCCGCTGCCATCATCTACCGGAAGATGCACAACCAGAAGGGCGCCGTGGTCGGCCTCGTGTCCGGCATCGTCTGCATGGCCATCTGCATGGTCCTGTGGAACTACATCGTGACGCCGCTCTACATGGGCGTTCCCCGGGAAGTGGTTGCCGGGATGCTGGCTTCCGTGTTCCTGCCCTTCAATCTGATCAAGGGCGCACTGAACGCGGTTCTGACCATGCTGCTCTATAAGCCCGTGGTCGGCTCGCTCAGAGCTGCGAAGCTGATCGAAGCCGGTCCCGCCAAGACGGAGTACAAGCCCATCAACCTGATCGTTCTGGTTGTTGTCTTCGCGCTGCTGGTGGTTCTGTTCCTGAAGCTTGCCGGAGTCTTCTAAATCCAATCTCATAGAAAAACCGCTCTCTTCCCAGCTTTGAAGAGAGCGGTTTTTTATCGTTTCAGAATGGCGCCGAGTCTGGATTTTACCAAATCCACTGCGTAGCGAAATTCCTCGGTTCTGCCGTAAATCAGCCAATAACACACATTTGGCACGACGGCGCAGATCATGAGCTTACCCACAAAGGGGAGAAAACCTAACGCCGGCAGCAGGGAGGCCAGATACCAGGTCCCAGCGCCGATGATCACGGTGTAAAGGGTGTGCAGACCGTACTTTCGGAAATACACGCCGACCTTCGCGTGGAAGCCGTGCTTGAAGAGCATATAGGGTTCAATCCAGAAGCAGGTGGTCATGGTGCTCACAAAGGTGCCGATAAAGATACCGACGATCCCATAAGGGATAGCCAGCACAATGGACACCACCAGATTGATCAGAGACTCAAACACCGCCTTGTAGCGGTCGTACCAGTAAAGTCCCATTGCGTCCCGGAAGGTCAGAGAACTCTGCCGCAGACCCGTGATATAGAAGTTCACACAGATCAGCAGCACGATTGGCATGGAAAACAGATAGTTCTCATTCAGCCACACAGAGCTGATGAAAGGATTGAGCAGTACCAGCAGGCAGATGGAAGAGAATCCATAGAGCCATCTGGTGAAGAAGTCCAGCTTCCAGAACACCTCCTCGGCGTGGCTTTTGTCCTCCTCGGCGCAGAGATTGCCAACGCTGGCGGTGAGAGCACGATAGATCAGGATGTAGATGTCCTGGAGTCCACGGGTGATCATCAGATAGTTGTTGTAAAAGCCGACGGCAATGGCGCCGATGAAATACATGATCAGGACGTTGTCCGTCTCGAAAACCACCACGGAGCCGATGCGGTGCATCATGGTGGCGCGGATATTCCGGCTGATGCTCTGCTGCACATCTGCCGGCAGAGGCTGGATCTCCTTCTTTTTCAGGAAGGGGTAGAGCTTGTCCGCTTTTCTCGCCAGCAGCAGGTTATTGGTCAGAGTAGCAACCAGCTTCACGCCCAGATAAACAAAGTAATTCTTCGTGATCAGCAGCAGGACGATCTGCACCAGCACCATGCAGACCGCCGTGATGTTCTGATAGGTGGTGACGATATACTGTTTCTGATCCGCAGTGATAATGGACTGCTTGTAAATAAAGAAGTAAGACAGCGCACTGTCGAACACGAACATGAGATAGATGATCTCAAGGTGCGGGACATTGGGGATGTCATGGATCAGATAGGGAAGTGCCGGTGTCAGCGCGGCGCCAATCACCGCGATCACGCAGCCGATGATCCGGTAATACTTTCGATAGAGCGCCATCAGCGACAGCAGTCGCTCGTTGTCGTGCTCCGCCAGAGGCTGATACATGCTGAAGGTGATGGCCGTGCCCACACCCAGCTCCGCCAGAGACAGGACAGAGAGGATATTCGCAAAGGTGCCGTTCAGACCCAGATATTCGTCGGTCAGCACCGTGATGAACACCCGGCGGGCCCGGAAATTCACCACCACCACAAGGAGCTTCAGCAGCGTGGCGTAGCGCACATTTTTCAGGGAATTGGATGTTCTGGACATAGAAACCTCGTTTTCAGGACAGGCTGTCCTTGATCAAAAAGAGTTGCCGGATCATCCGGTAATGCTTCCCGTCCAGCAGCTTCAGAATCAACTTGTGCTGCTTCGGTAGAGAATCCAGCAGAGGGCAGTCGCTCCAGTCGGGAAACTGTTCGTCCATATAAGAACGGAAGGTCTCGATGAGTTCGCTTTTCGGGTCGATGCGGATCACCCGCACCGAGGCAGCCAGCAGAATGTGATCCACTGCCAGTCTCGTGAACTGGTCATAGTAGGTTTCCCACAGACCCTGCTGCGTAAACCAGCTTTTCAGGTCGTCGAAGGCGTCCAGGATCTCAGCATTCCGCTGTACATTGGTGTTTCGGGTGATGGAGCCCTCCCGCACCAGATAGGCATAATAGGGCTTCGGAATGGAGAACACCCCGTCCGCCGCAGCAAAGAGCTTCAGCGTGGTGCGGATGTCCTCATACCAGACTCTGGATGGATAACGGATGCCGGTATTCAGAAACAGACTCCGGCGATAAACCCGTCTCCAGGCAGAGGGCAGCACCAGCAGCAGTTCCGGGTACTCCGCGAGCGTCAGAACCCGATCATGGGGCAATTCGCCGGCGTGGGTCTCGGTGACGGTTCCATCTGCCCGCACCACCTGAAAGCCAAAATCGATGATGTCGCAGGGGTGCTCCGCAATGGCAGCACAGACGTCCTCCAGCAATCCAGGCAGCAGATAGTCATCGCTGTCCACAAAGACCAGATACTCGCCCTGTGCCGCCTCGATGCCGGTATTTCTCGCCGCGCCGAGGCCGCCGTTCTCCTGATGGATCACGCGAATCTTGTCAGGATACTGTGCCCCATAGCGGTCACAGATCTCCGGACAGACGCCGTCAGTGGAACCGTCGTCCACCAGCAGGATCTCATAATCCTCCGCCTTCTGCGCCAGCACGGAATCGATGCACTTTTCCAGATAATCCTTGACATTGTAGACAGGGATCACAACGCTGAATCTCATTTTATACCCTCGCTTGTTTCCTCGGGAAGGGCGGGATAGTACCGCAGCTTCGTGAGATAGTACACCATCGCCAGCAGCATGGAGAGATAGAAGGAGCTGTTGGGCCTTCTCAAAACGCCGGCAGTCTCGTAGGAGTACAGCAGCGCCAGACAGAAGGCCATGCCGAAGGCGCCGGCCTCAATGGTAAACACGTGCTTAAAATCCTTCATCAGAGCCCGGACGATCAGCCAGACGAAATAGAGAATAAAGCCCAGCATCAGAACGAGACCATACCAGCCGCTGAGGAAGTAGACACCATGGAAATCGTTTTCCACGTCATAAATGTTGTCGTGGAAGGTCATGCGGCTCAGCTCCATACCGAAGAACCGGGAAATGGTCGGGTGCTCATCCAGCAGCATTTGACAGAAGACGATCTTCTGGTGCCGTGTGGCCGTGATCTTCATGATGGAGGACGTATAATCATAGGCCTTCATGACCCGATAGACGTTGAAGCGCAGGCACAGCTGCTTGCTGTAATAACGATAGATGATCCGCAGCCGGGGAAGCTTCTCCACCAGGGTCAGCTCGTTCCAGGGCTTGGAGCCCTCGCGCGCCGCCTGCCGGGCCATCATGACCTCGGCGTCGCCCTGCTTGCCGGCCATGGCCTGATTGTAGCGGGTCTGATTCTTGTACATGGGAGAGATCTTGATGGTCCCCACACAGACCGCCAGCAGAACAAACAGAACAACGAAATACTTCTTCGAAACGTTCTTTGTAAGGATCGCCGTAATGAGTAAGCCAAAACAGGTCACGGCGATGGCCAGGAAGGCCAGTCTGGTTGCAAGAAAATAGAGCTGTGCGAAGGCCGCAAGTGTGGTGAGTACAAACAGCGGGAAATTCCGCCGCCGGTAGGCCAGGGTCACCACGATGGGTGTCAGGATGCTCAGAACCGCGCTCTGGGCGTTGGTGGTGGCAAACCAGCCGATCAGTCCGTAGCCGCTCTCCTCATAGGTAGGGGAGGCGGTTCCGGTGATCAGCGCCAGGGCGAGGGAAGCACCAATGATCCAGAAGTTGATGACGCATCCCTGCTCGATGGCCCGGGCGCAGCGGCGATTCCGTTTCAAAGCGGTAATAAAACAGAAAGCGAACAGCGGCATCTGGATGATGCGAACCAGATTCGTAATGTCGCTGACCGGATTCAGATAGCCCTTGATGGAGCAGGCGATCACGTGGCCGATCAGAAGGGAAATACATAGTCCGGTAAAGATCAGGTAAACCCGCTTCCGTTTCGAGAGACAGAACCCCAGCAGACCAAAGCCCGCCAGTACCAGAAAACGAAGTGCCAGGGTCAGGGTGTTCGCCATGCCCAGCCGATCCATCCAGTAGGAGAGGATGTCCATGAAAGGCTGGAGCACAAAGAGAACGATCAGAATACTTGGGAGCCGCTGGATGATCCGATCGGAGAAGCTGGGGGCGGTTTTCAATTCAGGCATGGCATGTCCTCCTTCGGGTCATCATAATTGCGCACCTTGATCAGATACCAGATCAGGGCCAGCACAAGAGATAGATAGAAAGTTGCGTTTGGCCGCCGCAGTACACCGGCGGTGGCGTAGGCGTGCACCAGTCCCATCAGCAGCGCGATGCCGCAGGCACCGGCGTCGGTAGTAAAGAAGCGTTTGAAGTTACGAATCAGCGCAAGCAGAATCAGAATGATGAAATACAGCAGGAACGCCGCCATGGCAGCAAAGCCCGCATAACCATAAAGATACAGGATCCCGTGGAAGTCGTTCTCCACGTCGAAGATCTCATGGTAATACTCCATATCATTATAGTTAAGGCCAAACCAGCGGCTGGACGCGGGAAGTTCCTCCAGCATCATGCGGCAGTAGGTCAGCTTCCGCAGACGGGCGTCCGCCAGAACGGAGGCTTTTTCGGAGCCGTTGTAGGCATCCACCAGCCGCTCCAGGCCGTATTTGTTCACCATCCGACGCTGGAACCACTCGTAAGCATAGCGATACCGCTCCACGCTGTCAGAGCCGAAGTCGTTGACGCCCCGCTGCATTAGGCGATCCATCTTCTCCTGCTTTTTCTGGGCATTGATGTTCACCAGAGTCTGGTTCCTGGTCATGGGGGAGATGGAGTAGGTGGCCCCGCAGGCAATTGCCAGGATCAGCAACAGCGCCGCGATCCGTTTGGTGAGCCTATGATTCACCACCCAGACAATCAGCGTTCCGAAGGCCGTTGCAAAGATGGCAAGATAGGAAAGTCTCGTTGCAAAGAGCCAGAGGATGCCGAAGCAGACAATGGCTGTGACGACGGTTTTCCAGAAAGATTTCCACTTCAGGGCAGCGCACAATACCAGCGGCACCAGCATGGAGAGGATGGCGCTCTGACTGTTGGCAAAGTAGAACCAGCCCAAAAGGCCGATAGATTTGTTTTCGTAGGTATAGGGGTTCGTCCCGGTGACGGCGCTGATGAGCTCCACCGCAGCGATCACAAAGAGATTCACCACCATGGCCTTTTTCACAGCGTTCCATCCCAGCTCACCGCTCCGTTTCAGGAAGGTCATGAAGCAGAGCGCAAAGACCGGCAGCTGAGCCACCCGGACGAAGTTCGCCAGATCCGTGAACATGGCGCCGCGATCGTAGATCTTCCCACTGATACCGGATGCCCGCAGGCAGGCCCAGACGTGCCCTGCAGCCAAAAGCGCCAGCACTGCGACCATGATCAGATAGGACCGCTTGCGGTCGGACAGCAGGAAGCCGCAGATCGCCGTGGCCACCAACAACATCATCCGCAGCCCCATGGTCAGCGTGGTACCGTAGCCCAGCTCGTTCATCCAGTAGGACAGCACGTCCAGAAACGGCTGGATCACGCACAGGACAAACAGCAGCCGCGCGATCCGGGCCTTGGAAATGGTTTCTTGTTCTTTCATAATTCTTCTCACTTTACCAAGGGTTTCTTGATTCCTAAATATATATAATACCTCAGAATCCCCGTTGGGTCAACCGAAGATGCGTAAATGTTGACGATTTCTGCCTGTATGATTATAATATGACACAAAAGGGGAAAGAGGAGGAGCAGCCCATGAAACACATTCTTATGATCGCCACCGGCGGCACCATTGCCAGCAGAGACGCGGGGGAGGGGCTGACGCCGCAGCTGTCCTCCGATGACCTCATGGCGCTGGTTCCGGAGCTCCGAGAGATCTGCCATGCGGACACGGTACAGCTGATGAATCTGGACAGCACCAACATCTCCGCAGACCAGTGGCTTCAGATGGCGGAATGCATCCAGATCAACTACGATCGTTATGACGGGTTCGTTCTGACCCACGGAACAGACACGATGGCCTATACCGCAGCCGCTCTGAGCTACCTCATCCAGAACAACGAAAAACCCGTGGTCATCACCGGCGCCCAGCAGAGTATCTCCAACCGGGACACCGACGCCAGAGAGAATCTCCGGGACGCCTTTCTCTACGCCGCCGACGATCAGGCCTGCGGCGTCCATGTGGTGTTCGACCACAGGGTCATTCTCGGAACCCGGGCCAGAAAGATGCGCACCAAGAGCTACCGCGCCTTCGAGAGTGTGGACTACCCGGAGACCGCCATCATCCGCAACAAAAGGCTGGTGTATTACATTCAGGAGCAGGTGCGGGGAGAGACGATCTTCCATGACGCCATGGGCAGCGGCGTCTTCGTCTGGAAGCTGGTGCCCGGATCTGACGCAAAGATCTTCGAAGCATTAAAACCCCACTGCCGCGCCCTGGTTCTGGAGAGCTTCGGCGTGGGCGGTCTGCCGCAGTACGGGGATGCGAAATTCTTCGACGCCGTGCGGGACTGGATCGCCTCCGGCCGGGTCATCGTCATGACCACCCAGGTGCCCTTTGAGGGCAGCGATATGGAGGTCTATCAGGTGGGTCAGCGGGCGAAGCGGGAGCTGGGACTCATCGAAGCCTATGGTATGACTACCGAGGCGGTCGTGACCAAGCTCATGTGGATCCTCGGTCAGACCGAAGATCGGGAGCGAATCCGGGAACTTTTCATCACCCCCATTCAGAAGGATCAGATCTATTGAATCAGAATCTAATAATCATCCACCCGCTAAGCGGGTGGTTTTTCTTATGCGGGCATAGCCCTCTGTTCCTCGCAGACACGGAGAACGTGTAATACGATCTGCCAGCTGCGCGGGGACTGTTACTTGCCGCCCTTAAAAGGGCCTACTTCACTTATGGTTAATTGTTCT